>URJC01000172.1 GCA_900548135.1 uncultured Odoribacter sp.
AAACCGCTTCCGAATCCGCCATCGTACATGCTCCAGCCCACGCCGAGATTGCCGTAACCTGACATGTCAAACCATGTGAAAGCTGTCAGACCAATTCCCAGAAGGACGACAAGCCACGTCAGAGCCCGCGTGGAAAGGCGGTGTATGAACAGGGCGTAGAGCAGGTTGCCGATGTACTCGAAAAAAAGTGACCATGCAGGACCGTTCAGAGGAAAAGCCTCGGTGTTACCACGTACATCCCAGTTTGCTCCCGGTACTACCGGGATGAAAAACAGGGCACATAACAATGCGACCATCACCGTTGATACGGGGATGTGCGTACCATTCCATTGTACACTGCCTTGCAGGAGAAAACAGATGGCCCCGAATAAAGCACCCAATACCACCATGGGATGGAGTCTTATCAGGCGGCGTTTGATGAAATTGCCTAAGGTCAGATTGGTTTTCCAGCGGTCGTCATAGGCATATCCGATGACGAAACCGGATAGCATGAAAAAGAAATCCACTGCCAGATAGCCGTGGTTGATGCCTTTTATTACCGGATCGCCTCCGGCAAATGCGAAACCTTCGTATACGTGATACCACAATACCAATAAAGCTGCTACCCCTCTTAAACCGTCTAATAACTCGTAATGGGGCTTGCTGTCGGTAAATGCTGCAGAGGAATTTTTTTGCGGAATGGGTGATACAGACATAATATAAAACTGTTTATCCGTTTATTTGTCTTAATAAAGTTTGCATATCGCATTTCTCTTTGAGGATACCGAAGAGCCGGTCGATGGCTACCCGTTCCTGTTGCATGGTGTCGCGGTCACGGATGGTGACGGCATTATCTTCCAGCGTTTGATGGTCGATGGTGATGCAGAAAGGAGTACCGATGGCGTCCTGACGGCGGTAGCGTTTACCGATGGAGTCCTTCTCGTCATATTGACAGTTGAAATCGTATTTTAACAGATTCATAATTTCCTGTGCTTTTTCAGGCAGCCCGTCTTTTTTCACCAGCGGCATGACGGCCATCTTTACCGGGGCCAAAGCTGCCGGCAGACGCAGTACGACACGGGAATCCTGTTTCCCCTCCTTACTGAGGTCTTCTTCACAGTAGGCTGCTGACATAACTTGCAGGAACATGCGGTCTACCCCAATGGAAGTCTCTATAACATAGGGTACGTAAGATTCATTCAGTTCGGTATCGAAATATTGGATTTTTTTACCGGAGAATTGTTGATGTTGTGACAGGTCGAAGTCTGTACGCGAATGGATACCTTCGACTTCCTTGAAGCCAAATGGGAAACGGTATTCAATGTCTGTTGCCGCATTGGCATAGTGTGCCAGTTTTTCGTGGTCGTGAAAACGATAATTCTCTTCTCCGAATCCCAGAAGCTGATGCCAACGCATACGGGTCGTTTTCCATTTTTTAAACCATTCGAGTTCTGAACCGGGACGGACAAAAAACTGCATTTCCATTTGTTCAAATTCACGCATTCGGAAAATGAATTGACGGGCAACGATTTCATTCCGGAAAGCCTTGCCTATTTGTGCAATACCGAAAGGTATTTTCATGCGGCCTGTTTTCTGTACATTCAGGAAATTGACAAAGATACCCTGTGCAGTTTCCGGGCGCAAGTAAACCTTATTCGCCCCTTCAGCTGTAGAACCCATTTCGGTGGCGAACATCAGGTTGAACTGACGTACTTCAGTCCAGTTGCAGGTACCGGAGATCGGGCAGACGATTTTTTCATCTATAATGATTTGGCGGACTTCATTCAAGTCATTGGAATTCAATGCATTGGACATCCGCTCATGGAGAGCTTCTCTTTTACGGATATGTTCCTGAATCTGAGGATTGGTTTGGCGAAACAAAATTTCGTCAAATTTTTCTCCGAACCTTTTCCGGGCTTTCTCAACATCTTTTTCAATTTTTTCATCGTATTTGGCTATCTGGTCCTCAATCAGGACATCTGCCCGGTATCTTTTCTTAGAATCTTTATTATCGATCAGCGGGTCATTGAATGCATCTACATGGCCCGAAGCTTTCCAGATAGTCGGATGCATGAAAATGGCAGAATCAATCCCTACAATATTTTCGTGTAAACGGACCATGGATTCCCACCAATACCGTTTGATATTATTTTTCAACTCTACTCCGTTCTGGCCGTAGTCATATACAGCTCCCAACCCATCGTAAATATCTGATGACGGAAATACAAACCCATATTCTTTGCAGTGGGCGACTAGTTTTTTAAATATATCTTCCTGTGCCATAGCTTATAATTAGAACGTACCATTTTTAATAGTTTATAATTTGGTAAACTAAAATTTAAGGGTACAATAAATTTATGGTTATTTGAATCGCAAAAGTAGTAATTAAAGTGGTAATATCATTATATGTCGTGTCCTATTTCTTTGATAGCCTGTGTCACGTTGATGGCATAATCGCCGATTTTTTCGCTTTCGGAGAACATATCATTATAGAGAATACCGGTGGGATAGTCGTAACGTTTTTCTTCAATTGCAATCAAGTGTTCCTGTTTTAAAATGGTCCGGTAGTCGTTGATTGCTTTTTCCAATTCATAGGCTTTTTTAGCATTTACACTTTTGTATTCCATGGCAAGATTGGTACACATGACACTTAGAGTATCTTCAATCAAGGTGAACATGTGCTTGAGTTTGTTGGTTAATCCTTCCGGAAAAACAACATTCTGTTCATTGCGCCGATTGATGGCTTTGGCTATATTCAGCGATGAGTCAGCAATGCTTTCAATTTCAGATACAATTTTAAACATGGCTCTGACCCGTTGGGAGTTTTCTGTAGAAAGCTTGGATTCAGAAACTTTGGTCAGGTAATCGGCAATTTCAATTTCTACATTGTCGCTTTCGTCTTCCATCCTGATCAGGTTTTCGAATGGCCGTTCGAAATCTTTGGGAGATAAGTCCAGACATTCTGTGACTTTGTGAAACATTTCCTGGGTATTTTTTCCGTAAAGGGTGATTTCTTCTTTTGCCTGAAATAAGGAGGCATCCGGTGTTGACAGCAAACCGATCTTGATGTGTTTTAATGTGAATGCATCTTCACTGGTTTCTTTCATAGGGATCAGTTTGCTTACCAGCTGGGCAATGAGTTTGGTAAACCAGATCAGAATGAGTAAATTCGCAATATTGAATGTAGTATGAAACAGAGAAAGTGCCATGGGGACGGCTTCGATGTTGTTTGTCGGATTACCAATACCCAGGAAAACACTGAGTTGTTCGATCCAATTTAAGAAAATAGGAAAAATGGCTAATACCCAAATGACTCCGAATACATTAAATAAGAGGTGAGCCAAAGCTGCCCGTTTGGCAGTAGTATTCGCTACTACTGCAGCTATATTGGCAGTTACGGTAGTTCCGATATTTTCGCCTAAAACCATGGAGGCAGCAATTTCATAGCTGATCCAGCCGTTCGCACACATGACCAATGTCAATGCCATTGTTGCCGATGAAGATTGGATTAATATGGTAAGGACAGTACCAATCAGCATGAAAAGAAAATAAGAGATATAGCCCAAATCGGTATATTCTTGTAAAAAAGTGAAGATTTCCGGATTCTCATTTAAATTTGGCATGGAATCTTTCAGGAACTGTAAACCTATAAATAGTAAACCAAAACCAATAACTAATTCCCCCCAGCTTTTCCGGTAACGTTTTTTAGAAAATAAAAGCGGGAGGCATAGTCCGATCATAGGCAAGGATATTTCTGCCATACTGACTTTAAAGCCAAGGATAGATATCAACCACGCTGTAACTGTAGTCCCGACATTAGCACCCATAATCACTCCGATAGACTCAATCAGGCTCAGTAAACCAGCGTTAACGAAACTAACTACCATGACAGTCGTAGCAGAACTGCTTTGTATGATGGCTGTTATCAGAATGCCAGTGATTACTCCTTTTACCCGGTTGGATGTCATGGCTGACAGAATATGACGCATTTTTGAGCCTGCAACTTTCTGAAGGGCTTCGCTCATCAGTTTCATACCATATAGGAATACTCCTAATGAACCGATAAGTTTTAGAAAATCAAAAAGACTGTAATCCATTTATATAGATTTTTATTCTTCGTGTCCAATTTCTTTAATAGCCTGAGTAACATTTATGGTATAATCCCCGATTTTTTCACATTCAGAGAACATATCTGTATATAATATACCCAAGGAATAGTCATACCGTTTTTCTTCAATAGCCAGCAAATGCTCTTGTTTCAATATGGTACGGTAATCATTAATAGCTTGTTCTAATTCATAAGCTTTTTTGGCGTTGACCTGAGTGTATTCTGTATTCAGGTTCGCACACATGATAATAATAGATTCATCTACAAGGGCAAACATATGTTTTAGCTTGTTGGATAATTCTTCCGGGAAAGTAATATTCTGGTCGTTTCTCCGGGAAATTGCTTTTGCGACATTTAAAACAGAGTCAGCAACACTTTCAACTTCTGATACGATTTTAAACATAGCACGTACCCGTTGGGAATTTTCTGTAGATAACTTTGACTCTGATACTTTGGTCAGGTAATCAGCGATTTCCACCTCTACCTGATCACTTTCATCTTCCATCTTCTGGAGTTGTTCGAATATTTTCTCATAATCTCCGCGGGGAATATCAAAAGCCTGTACCATTTTGTGGTACATTTCCAATGTATTCTGACCATACAATGAGATTTCCTGCTTTGCCTGAAATAAGGAGGCATCCGGTGTTGAGAGTAATCCGATTTTGATGTGTTTCAACTTGAATGCATCTTCGCCGACCTTAGGAGGAATGAGACGGCTGACAATGCTTGCCAGTAGTTTGGTGAACCAAATCAAGATACAAACATTTATGCCTTTTGCTAAGGTATTGAATAAAGACAATACCAACGGCATTGCAGCATTGATGGAAGCAATCACTCCGGCCCGGGCTTCGGGTGAAAAAGCTTCGTTAAGTAAATGGGGATCGGAATAGATCGGATTGTAATGGGATATATGCAAAGTGACACATAGATCACCAATGAAATGCAGGAAAGGAGTAAAAATCAAAAAGAGCCAGACGACTCCAAAAACATTAATGATGAAGTGAGCCAGCGCAGCACGTTTAGCCTGGACATTGGCAACAGCTGCAGCCAGGTTGGCTGTAATGGTTGTCCCGATATTTTCTCCCATAATCATCGCTGCTGCATCTTCGTAACCAATCCAGCCTTTTGAACAGATGACCAGTGTCAGGGCTACAGTGGCTGAGGAAGATTGGAAAATTGTGGTGAGCACTGCACCGATTAATAAAAAGATCATCCAGGAACGGAAACCCAAAAAACTGATTTTTTGAATGAAGGTACCAACTCCGGGATAATCATGCAGATTAGTAGGCATAGATTCTTGCAGAAACCTTAAAGCCAGGAATAATAGACCAAAACCGACAAACATTTCTCCCCAGTTTTTCCGGGAACGCTTTTTGGAAAATAGCAGAGGAAGTGTACATCCGATAATAGGCAAGGCTAAATCGCTCATACTGAATTTCCCTAATCCCAATCCGGCTACCAGCCAGCTTGTAACAGTGGTCCCGACATTGGCACCTAGAATAACTCCGATAGAACCGACCAGATCCAATAGCCCCGCATTAACGAAACTAACAACCATAACCGTTGTTGCTGACGAACTTTGGATGAGTGCAGTGATAAATATACCGGTAAGTACACCTGTTACGCGATTGGAAGTCATTGCAGTCAGTATCTGACGCATTTTATTACCGGCGAGTTTCTGGAGAGATTCACTCATGAGTTTCATCCCGTACAGGAAAACTCC
>URJC01000173.1 GCA_900548135.1 uncultured Odoribacter sp.
GTCGTCAGTATACAGCCCGGGAAGCGGAAGAAATGGGAATGGTAAATAAAGTTGTGCCATTTGAACTGTTGGAAGACGAGACGGTGGACTGGTGTAAAACAATCATGAAGCGGAGTCCGATGGCGATTCGGATGATCAAGCGGGCCTTGAATGCTGAATTGGATGGACAGCATGGGTTGATGGAATTTGCCGGGGATGCTACTTTAATGTATTATCTGATGGCTGAGGCACAGGAAGGAAAAAATGCGTTTCTGGAAAAACGGGATCCGGATTTTGAACAATTTCCGAAATTTCCTTAGCTGATTTGTCATTTAAGGAGATAAAGTGACGATTGAAAATGAATGAGTTGAAAGCAGAATGGTCGAAGTATTTGCTGCATTTTAAAGAACCTTCCGGAACTTCGCGGGGAATACTGACGGATAAGGAGACTTATTTTATCCGGGTGTGGGATGAACGTTATCCTGAAGTTGTCGGAATCGGGGAGTGCGCTCTATTCCGGGGACTCAGTGCGGAGGATGTACCGGAATATGAAGCTGAATTGGAAAAGGTTTGTCAAAATATAGCCAGAGTACAACCTGCTGATGTACAGCATTGGAGTTCCATTCGTTTTGGTATGGAGATGGCCTTGGCTGATTTGCAAAATGGTGGCCGGAAAATTTATTTTCCTTCAGATTTCACGGCAGGAAAAAAATCTATCGAGATTAATGGCCTGATCTGGATGGGAAACCGTATGACTATGCTAAGGCGGATAGAACAGAAGCTGGAGGCTGGTTTTAGTTGTATTAAGCTGAAAATTGGAGCTATAGATTTTGAGGCAGAATTGTCTTTATTGCAATATATCCGTCAACGGTTCAGTGTTCGGGAGGTAGAATTGAGGGTAGATGCCAATGGGGCTTTTACGCCTGCTGAGGCGCGGAGAAAACTGGAAGCGCTTGCTGTTTTTGATTTGCATTCTATAGAGCAGCCCATCCGGCAGGGACAGTGGGAGGAAATGGCGCGTTTATGCGAGGTCACTCCGATACCGGTTGCCTTGGATGAAGAATTAATAGGAATAAATGATTTGTCCCGGAAACAGGAATTATTAAAAAAGGTACGTCCTCAATATATTATTTTAAAACCAGCTCTTTGCGGGGGCTTTTCTGGTGCAACCGAATGGATACGTTTAGCCGGAGAATTCCGGATAGGTTGGTGGGTCACTTCTGCATTGGAGTCTAATATCGGGTTGAATGCTCTGGCACAATGGGTGGCTACTTTAGGGACTACGCTGCCACAGGGGTTAGGTACAGGACAATTGTTTACGAATAATATTGCTGTTCCATTACGGCAGGTGGGAGGAAAACTTTGTTATGAACCGTCTGAAGAAAAATGACAAATAGTATGATTAGGATTAAGGGCAGACAGTTGGCTGATTTTACGACATTAAGATCGCATATTCAACCGGAAGTATATGCTTTTCTGGAGGAATGGTTTAATGACCGGGATCATGTGCTTGGACATACCTCAGGTTCAACGGGTATTCCTAAAGAAATCCGGTTGTTTAAGGAAGATATGCGTGCTTCTGCCCGGATTACCAATTCCTTTTTCAGTATAACGGAAAATTCCTCCCTGCTACTTTCTCTTTCGGCTTCTTATATTGCCGGAAAAATGATGATAGTCCGGGCTTTGGAAGCAGGTGCTGAATTGTGGCTCGGACCTGTCACTTCACATCCTTTAAGAGGATGGCAGGGAATTGGGAAAAAAATTGATTTGGCAGCGATGGTACCTATGCAGTTGGAAGAAACATTGAAAAATCAGCCAGAACGCAGGGCACTGGATGATATTTGCCAGCTATTAATTGGCGGGGCTCCGGTTTCTGGCAGATTGGAAGAAGATTTAAAAGAAAGGTCAGGGGATTGCTATGCTACCTATGGCATGACGGAAACAGTGTCTCATATTGCATTGAGAAGGTTAAATCATGATCCGGATTATTTTGCTTTGGGAGAGGTGAGGTTTTCTGTGGATGAGCGGGAATGTTTGGTTATTCATGCCCCTCATTTAAAAGCCAGGCAATTTATAACCAATGACAGGGTTATCCTAAAGGATCATAGACATTTTGAGTGGTTGGGGCGTTGGGATCATGTTATTAATTCAGGAGGGATAAAGTTTTTTCCGGAGGTGATTGAAAAAAAGATTGCTGCTTATATTCCGGAACGTTTTTTTATAACTTCGGTTGCAGATCGGCGGTTAGGTCAAAAAATGGTATTGGTCATTGAAAAAGTTGAGCCCGGCAGGCAGTTTACGGAGCAATTACTTATGAATTGCCTAAAGAAATCATTTATCTGTCTTGTTTTCAGGAGACAACTTCCGGGAAAGTTATACGCAAACTTTCATAATCAGGCAGGTGCAGACCAGTTGGATTTACGCTGATTATTTTTACCCTAATGTTTCGGTGTGCCGACGGAAAAAGACAAATATTGTAAAAGCTACTGAAAGGATCATGCACAAAAAAAATGGAAAGTAAGCTGAATCAGAATGAAACATGTTTTCCAGGAGTCTTAATAAGAACGGGTAGGTAACAATTGCTACATAATTCATGACCATAACCAGGGATAGTGCGAATATGGCCTGTTTGGGGTTAATGTTAGAAACGGTTCTGTCGTAGATGACAGGTTGCATGGTGCCATATCCTAATCCGATGGCGATAACACCTATGGTTAGTAAGAATAAGCCGGCTTTTAAAGTGAACAAAATCAATCCCGCAGATATCAGGACCATAGAAATGAAATTGGTATATTGTTTCAGATGTTCCAGGATCTTATTAATGAACAGGCCTGGTAAAGTCATCGACAAGAAAAATACAGAAATCAGTGTACCGGAGGTATCATAATTGCCTAATTGTAAGTTGTGCATGTAGAGGGATAAATTGAGGGGAACAGTGAGGGCTAATAAGGTAAGCAGATAATAGAGTAACATGAGTTTGACCGGCCAATGCGGATGGAAAGGGGATGGGACAGGTTTATTTTGATTCTCCTCTGCCGTATAGGGTGGGTTGTCGTCAAGGGAGAAAGCATAGTAGAGGGATATGCCTGAAATGCAATACACGACAAAGGATAAATGCCAACTGATACCTGCCAGAAAGCCAGCCAATAAGGTGGCGAGTACTAATGCGAAATTGGTAATGGCTGACACAATACCCAGTTGTTTTGTCCGGTAATTCCCTGTGAAGTAGTCTGCTACGAGACCTGTAGAAAACGGAATGACCATACCAGCACCTACTCCCAGTAATCCGCTGATAAATAATAAGAAACTTAGATTATTGATAAATGGGTAGGTTACACTACATCCAAAGAAGATGGCAAGTCCTGCGATGAGTAATTTTCTTCTGTTTACTTTCAGTGAAAGTTTACCTGCCAGAAGTATAAAAGGAATAATAATAAACGAAGGTAGAGATTCCAACATTTGCAGTTGTAGTTCACTGGCAGAATGAAATATGGTTTCAAGTTTCCCTAAAATCGGAGAGATTGCCAATCCAGGTAGGGAAGTCACCATTGATATGGAATATATAGCAATTAGTTTAGATAGACTAATACTTCCGTGTCCGGTTTTTATTTTCATAACAGATTTTTTGAGTACTGACGTTTTTACTACCATAAGAGTGTAACGCATGAATGAGTAAAAAGTTTGTTTTCGAAACCTATTTCCGCCTTTGCCGTTATTAAGGGAAAAACTAAACGGACTAAAATGAGAACATTTAAAAATCAAATGCAAGTTTTTGCAATTAAGCAATTATTGAAGTATGTTGAAAGAGATCCGGAGACGAATGCTTCAAAAGCATTGCGGATTATCCGTAAAATAGATATTGACGGCACTTATGGTTCTTCTTGGGATGAATTAGAGAAATGTTTAAAAGACCCTAATAATAACTGGACCCGTTTGGTAAAGAAAGCTTATACAGAATGGGATCCGCATGTACGTAAGAAATTGTTCGAAAGTTTGATTTGTAATGCTGCGTTGATAGGGAATAGTGCTATAAAAGAAACCAGTAAAAAATATGGTGTGAATGTTCCCTGGACGATTTTGATGGATCCTACTTCGGCATGTAATTTGAAATGTACAGGATGTTGGGCTGCTGAATATGGTCACCAAATGTCTATGGATTTTGAGACTTTAGATCGGATTGTGACCGAGGGATGTGAATTAGGTATTTATATGTTTATTTTTTCAGGTGGAGAGCCTCTGGTACGTAAAAAAGATATTATCCGTCTTTGTGAGAAACATCCGGATTGCTATTTTCTGGCTTTTACAAACGGCACGTTGATCGATGAGGCTTTTGCGGACGAAATGTTGCGGGTTGGAAATTTTGCACCTGCCATCAGCGTTGAAGGTTATGAGGAGGAAACAGATATGCGTCGGGGTAAAGGCACTTTCAAGGCAGTGATGAAGGCTATGGAAATCCTGAAACGGAAACATTTGCTTTTCGGAATGTCGACATGCTATCACCGTAAAAATGTGGATGTTGTTGGGTCTTCGGAATACCTGGATTTTATGATCGATAAAGGTGCTGCTTTCGTTTGGTATTTTACTTATATGCCGGTCGGAAATGATGCTGTGCCGGATTTGATGGTAACGCCCGAACAACGTAAGTTTATGTATGAACAAGTACGTATATTCCGAAAGACAAAGCCCATTTTTGCGATGGATTTTTGGAATGACGGGGAATATGTTCGCGGATGTATTGCAGGCGGACGTTATTATTTCCATATCAATGCTAATGGAGATGTAGAACCTTGTGCGTTTATTCATTATTCCACAGTGAATATTAAGAATGTGTCTTTACTGGAAGCTTTGCACTCGCCTTTGTTCAGAGCATACCAGCAACGTCAACCTTTTAATAAAAATCATTTGCGGCCGTGTCCGTTGCTGGATAATCCCAAGAGTTTGAAAGAAGTGGTTCGTGTTTCAGCTGCTTATTCAACAGATATGCTTAAACCTGAAAATGTGGATGAATTGACAGGGAAATGTATTTCTACCGCAGAGAAATGGGGTGTCGTAGCTGACCATATCTGGTATGGACGTACTGGTAATCAGTGTGATGTGATGGATGAGGTGACAGATCGGGATGGCCGGGAGGCTGAAAAGTTTGAAAAAGAAAAAAGCAGGCAAGGCGAAAAAGCTCTTAGTCTTTAAACTTATACCGGGATTTTTCTGGTTTGGATCAGTATTTTCTGTTCATTGTATAAGGTGGTGGCAAATAGATAGATGTCACCACCTTCTTTTATGTGGCTACGTGTCCGTATTTCTTCAACTGAAAGGGGAAAATTGCGGGTAGTGATGTTTGCTTTTGGTATTTCTTTACTTAATTGTTTGAGTGATTTTCCCGAAAACTCATGAGTGGAGAGCACTTCAAAAATGCGTCCGGGAAATTGCATGCATAGTTTTGTTGACGTATATAGATGGCTGTGACGGTGAATTTTTTTGAGATTGTAGCGAACAGCAATTAACTTGAAAGCTCCGCTTTTTAACAAGGCTGCATTAGGTTCATACAGGTATCGGGCAATTTCGCCGGTAGTTTGTAATACTGCTTTTTTTTCTTCTTGTACCTGGAAAATGAATTCTTGATTGGGCGAAGAAATAAGTAAATTGACAGCGTGGATTTTAACGGATGAATCCGACATTGCCGGTTGTGAGGGTTCAAGGATAAAAAGTAATTCTTTACATTCATTTTTTACTGCCAGAATGTGTATTTCCCGGGTTTCAGGAAGCAAACGTAACGTTTCCCCGATATCGGCCATCGGGGAGATTTTTACAATGGTCCGCAGAGCA
>URJC01000174.1 GCA_900548135.1 uncultured Odoribacter sp.
TAATCTTCCGATCCCCTGCTGTTAGCATCATATAAAATAGCCGGTTGCCCGAATCCGGGAGCTTCCGCTAATTTGGTATTCCGGTTAATCAACGTCTTGAATACCATATCCTGAAAGTTTTTCCTCACTTCTTCCACCACCTGGTTAGACAACCTTAAACGGGCATCGTACATTGTCAATACAAAACCTTCTATCTCCAAATCAGTATTCAAACGTTTCTGTATCAATTTAATTGTACTCAGCAATTTTCCCAACCCTTCCAATGCGAAATATTCACACTGTACCGGAATAATAACGGAGTCAGCAGCAGTCAATGAATTAACGGTAATCAAACCCAAAGAAGGCGAACAGTCAATCAGGATATAATCGTATTTATCTCTTACCCCGGCTAATACCTTCTTCATAATCTGTTCACGCTCGGGAAGATTCATCATGTCCACTTCAGCTCCCACCAAATTGATATTTGAAGGTAATAGGGACAATCGGTCTATTTCAGTCGCTAAAGTTGCTTTCTCTGCTTCCAAACCATCCACCAGACACTCATAAATTGTTGAATCATTCAACTTTTGTACTTCATATCCTAAACCTGAAGAGGCATTTCCCTGTGGATCCGCATCCACCAATAATATTTTCTTTTCCAAAACTGCCAGACTAGCGGCCAGATTCACTGAAGTTGTCGTTTTTCCTACACCACCTTTTTGATTAGCAATAGCAATGATCTTAGACATAAATTCCCATTTTATGATATTTGTCGTAAAAGTACAACTAAAAAAATTATCTGCTTGATTTTTACAAGGCTTTTTAATAACAAAAACGGCTTTTTTACTAACAATTCTATTTAATAAATTAAAATTCAATAATATAAAAGAGGGAAACTCCAGGAAACGGAATTGAAAACAAAATGTAAATCCCGGTTTAATTATTTTAGATTTCCAATAGTTTCCCGTACTTTTAAAGGCTGAAAACAAAAATTCAATGCAATATTTCAATATGCCCATAACGCAGTATCTTTACAACAGTGAAATGCTGTAATTATTAATGCATATCGATGTTAGCCATCATTGCCTTATTGCCGGAACAAATTATATGGAGAAGAAAATTGAATTAATTTATCATAACAGACCACACAACAATCATGATGACTATTTCTGAACAAATTATTGCCGCATTACAAACTTCAGGCAATCCTGAAAAAGCAGTACACCTCTCCCATTTTTTCAAAACAGGAAAAGGGCAATACGGAGAGGGGGACCTTTTTCTGGGGGTAACGGTTCCGGAACAACGGATCATTGCGAAAAAATACAATCAGGCCGGATTTCCGGTTCTGCAAGAACTGATTGCCTCCCCCTGGCATGAAGTCAGGTTAACCGGCTTATTGATACTGGTCAATCAATTTGAAAAAAATAAAGACGAACATTTTCGTAAATCTTGTGTCGATTTCTACCTCACCCAAACCGCCTACATTAATAATTGGGATCTGGTCGATCTGACTTGTTACAAATTATTGGGAGTATGGCTGGTTGACAAAGACCGTCAACTCCTTTATCGATTAGCCACCTCATCCAATATGTGGGAGCAACGGATAGCCATAGTAACCTGCATGCATTTTGTACGCCAGGGTGATTTCAGAGACTGCCTGGCTATTGCCGATCTGCTTTTACAGCATACCCATGACCTGATTCATAAGGCGGTTGGCTGGTTACTCCGCGAAACCGGTAAGAAAGACAGACAGGTACTAACCGATTTTTTATGTACCCGCTACCGGCAAATGCCGCGTACCATGCTCCGCTATGCGATTGAACATTTTCCCGAAGAAGAACGACGAAAATACCTTTTACGATGAACAGCCAAAGCAGTAAATCGTAAATCTGCAATTAATATGTACCTTTGTACCCAAGGTGAAAAACCTTCAATTATAACTAAAGGAACACATACATGATCAGTTATCTACAAGTCGACAATCTCAGTAAACGTTTTGGCGAACAACTTCTGTTTGAACATATTTCTTTTGGCATCGGAAAAGGCCAAAAAGTGGCTTTAATTGCTAAAAACGGCATGGGAAAATCCACCCTGTTACGCATCATTGCAGGCAAAGATACAGCAGAAAACGGAACGGTCATTTTCAGGAACGATATCACAACCGGGATTTTAGAACAAGACCCGGCATTAGATCCGGAGAATACGATTTTCGAAGAAGTATTCAACTCCAATTCACCGGTTTTGAATCTGATCAAAACATACGAAAATGCAGTCAACCACAATGATACAGTAAACCTGGAAAAATTAATTCCTGAAATGGATGCCCACTCAGCCTGGGATTACGAGACTACTATCAAACAAATCCTCTCGGAATTAAAAATCGACACTTACGATAAAAAAATAAAATTCTTATCGGGCGGACAGAAAAAACGGGTTGGACTAGCCAAAATATTAATCAGTAATCCTGACTTCTTAATTCTGGACGAACCAACCAACCACCTGGATATCGAAATGACCGAATGGTTAGAGGAATATTTGGGAAAATCCAATGCCACTCTACTCATGGTAACCCATGACCGCTATTTTCTGGACCGGGTATGCAATCAAATCATAGAAATTGATGAATCCGGCTTATTTTCTTATGATGGGAATTATGCCTACTATCTTGAAAAAAGGGAGGAACGGATTGCAAGCCGCAATACAGCCATAGATAAAGCCCGCAACCTGCTTCGTACCGAACAGGAATGGATGCGTCGTATGCCACAAGCCCGTAGCCACAAAGCCCAATACAGGATCGATAATTTTTACAAGCTTCAGGAAACAGCTTCACAAAATACCACAGAAAAAAAATTCGAGCTGGATATACAAGGGAAACGACTCGGAAAAAAAATTCTGGAATTGGACCATATATCCAAAAGTTTTGAAGGCCATTGCCTTCTGAAAGACTTTTCATATAAATTTGTCCGGGGAGAAAAAATCGGTATTATTGGTAAAAATGGAATTGGAAAATCCACCTTCCTGAACATCATCACCCAAAATCTGGAACCCGACAACGGAACAATTTCCATAGGAGAAACAGTCGTATATGGGTATTATAAACAATCCGGTATCTCTTTCAATGAGAACGACCGGGTCATCGATATCGTCAAAAACATTTCTGAGCGTATTGATCTGGGGAATGGTAAAGTCATGTCGGCTTCCCAATTCCTTGAATATTTCATGTTTACAGATAAGCAACAATATGCTTTGGTCGAAAAGCTCAGCGGAGGAGAACGCCGGCGGCTGTACCTGCTGACAGTACTGATGAGTAACCCCAACTTCCTTATTCTTGATGAACCGACCAATGACCTGGACATTGTCACGCTGAATGTACTTGAAGATTATCTCAAAGGCTTTAAAGGATGTTTGCTCATCGTTTCTCACGACCGTTTTTTCACCGATAAAGTAGTCGACCGGATTTTTGCTTTCGAAGGCGATGGAATAATCAAAGATTTTCCGGGGAATTACACCATATACAAAAACAAGAAAGAAGAAGAAAAGGAACTCCGTGAAAAAAACGAAAAAGAAAAAAAGAAACAGGAACAGCCCTTCACCCCGCCGGTTTCGGGTAGCAAAGACGAAAAAAAACGAAAACTGAGCTTCAAGGAACGTCAGGAAATGCAGCAGCTGGAAACCGATATGGATCACCTGAATCAGGAAAAAGCCGGGATCGAAACGGCATTAAATTCAGGACTTCTTTCTCCGGAAGAATTAGTAGCCCAATCGAACCGGATTGCAGAAATTATAAATATCTTAGACGAAAAAGAAATGCGTTGGCTGGAATTAAGTGAAATCAATTCCTAGCTTCTGAATCTCAATTATCAGTTAGTAGTCTTTGTATAGTATGGTTCGTAAAACAATAGAACAATTTCTGGAAAAATACAGCATTCCCCGGGATGCCGGATTTATGCTGGCAGTCAGCGGAGGTGCTGATTCCATCAGTATGCTGCACGCCTTCAAATACCTCAATCTAAGGATATGGGCATTGCATTGTAATTTTTCTTTACGGGGAAAAGAATCTGACATGGATGAACAATTCGTAAAGCGTTTTTGTGATACTTACGGCATTGCCCATAGCGTGCGGAAATTCGACACAACAGTTTATGCTAAAGAAAAAGGCCTTAGTATCGAAATGGCTGCCCGCGAACTCCGGTATGGCTGGTTTCGGGAAATGAAAGAAAAAAAGAAAATGGACTACATCGTAATAGCCCATCATGCTGATGATGTCGCAGAAACAGTACTCATCAATCTCTGCCGTGGAACCGGCATTAAAGGCCTCACTGGCATCAAACCGGTAAATGGCGATATTTTACGTCCTTTACTTCAATGTTCACGAACGGATATCCTGAAATATATCGAAGATAACCAACTGGGTTTCCGGACAGACTCGACCAATAACTCCCTGGATTATGTCCGGAATAAAATCCGTCATCAAATCATCCCCACATTCAAAGAAATCAATCCTTCTTTCCAGGAAACCACCCTTGAAAATTGTGAAACCCTGAAAGAAACCGAAGAGATTTTCAGATATGGCATACAGCAGTTACAGAATGAAATCCTGGAGTGCCAGGAAGATGAGATCCTGATTCATATCTCAAAGACTCTGGCTTCACCGGCTCCATATACTTTACTTTATGAAACTTTAAAACCTTTCGGCTTTAATAAAACTCAAATCCGCGATATTCTCAACACCCACCAAGCCACTCCCGGCAAACAGTTTTTTGCGGGGACACACATACTTGTTAAAGGCCGGACCTTCTGGCGCCTGTATGACGACAGTAAGCGTACCCCGGTAACCTCATTCATTGAAGCTCCGGGACAAGCAAGCCTTGCAGGCAAAAATTTCGAAATCAGCATATTCCCCCGAACTGACCATTTTGAGATTCCGAATTATCCCGAAATTGCCTGCCTGGATGCTGATAAAATAAAATTTCCCCTGCTCATCCGCAACTGGCAGACCGGAGATTATTTCTGTCCTATTGGCATGAAAAAAAGTAAAAAGAAACTAAGTGATTTTTTTACAGACCAAAAATTCAGTGCCAAACAAAAAAAAGAATGTTTGCTGTTGGTAAGTGAAAATAAAATCGCCTGGATCATTGGTTATCGTCTGGATGACCGCTTTAAAATCACTCCTTTTACCAGGAACATCCTCCAAATCCAGCTAAAAAACTGATAGTCCCATGTTAATCCAGTCAATAAACGTCCCCCTATACGGACTTAAACAATCAGCATAAAAAACGACCGGAACTGATTCCGGTCGCTCATGCCTTTTCAGACTTTTAAACACACTAACAATAAATTTACTACACTTATAAAGCAATATAATATCTATATCGTGCCACAAATATAGACATTTAAAACGTTTGCACAAACTTTTTTAAAGAAAAAATCAAGTATCGCTTACAAATTAATCATTTTAACACTCTCTCTGTTATAATTCTTCGGTCATCAGAAAAAAGGTCGATACACGTTTCTCCGGAAAAATACAATATGTACTCTACTTTCTACCAGGCAAACGGAACTGAAAAATAAAAAATCATATAATAATATAAGTATTTTGGCCGACTTTCTCTATTTCTTAAATAGAGAAGAAGGTGATTTGTTTCAATGTTTTTATGAGAGAGGATCCTATTCAATTCCTTATAGTGCTATATCGCCAATAATTACATACATAAATGAACATTCTTATACAAAAGGAAATCTAAACTTAGAACCTTCT
>URJC01000175.1 GCA_900548135.1 uncultured Odoribacter sp.
TATGGTATTTTTGAGAGAACCGGAGCCATTCATTTAGATTGTCCTGATATTTTTGTGTGGCAGGACAAGTGATATCATTTTTGTAAGATTCGCAAATCAACAATAAACCAGGTTTTATGAGAGAATATTTAACGATTATCCTGATAGGATTAGTAGCTGCCTTTATTGGTATAATACCTTTACTCCGGAAGAAGGCGGATAAATACTCTGTATTATCGGCATTTCTGTTATTTTTTGTAATGCCCTATGTCGTTTTTCATTTTAATCTGTCCTGGGCGCAATGGTGGTGGAAAGGAATGGTGATTTCCGGAGTATTAGCCTTGCCTTTGGTGATTGCTTTTGGGCGGGGAAATTCCCGGTGTGCTTTTCCGTTATTACTGGCTGCTATTGTGGTTGGGGCTTTTATATCTTTTTTAGGTCACTATCTGCTTTAATCAGAGTGGTTGTGTCAAAAAATGCTTGACACAACCGCTCTGATAGATTTAGTTTTTCAGAGCAAAAGCGTAAAATAGGGCTGAAATACCTCCAAAGATAAATGCTAAACCAGTCCAGACGATGATGTTGAAGATACCGAATAAAGGGTGAAAAATGATCAGGAAAGCAAATATTAAGGTTAGAATACCTCCGGTTAATAACCAGCCCCAGCCTGAAATCCGGTAACTTTGCAGGGTTGTGGATTGTCCGATAAATCCTATGCCTACGAACATCAAAATAAAACCGACAATGTAGGGAAGCATGTCAGCTGCCCATTCGAGGTTGCCTAATAGCAGAAAACCGATAATCAAATCCAGAATGCCAACTGCCAGGCCCCAGCCCCAATTCCGGTAGCGTTGTCCTGCAAAAGCGTTGATAATCTCTCCGATGCCGTACATGATGAACATAATACTAAAATATACGGCTAACGCAAAATAGGACTCAACCGGGTTCCGGAATACCCAAATACCACAAAGGATAGAAAGAATACCGATGATCAGCATTAACCACCAATACCGGTTTGTAGGAATGTAAGTGTCTGTTTGTTCCATAACTATAATTTTACCTGAATTAATTATAGTTATTTGAACGGAAAGGAAGAAAAAAAGTTTGAATGTCCGGTTGTAACTTTATGCAGAATTACAACCGGACATTTGAAAATCAGGTTTATTAATTCTGATGAAGATGTACATCCATTTGCGGGAACGGAATATTAAGATTTTCTTCCGCAAAGGTTTTATAAACTTTTTCGTTCATATCAAAGAACACTCCCCAATAATCAGGTGCCTTAACCCAGGCCCGTACGACAATATTGACCGAGCTTTCGCCTAGTGAAGTTAATGCTATGAAATAGTTGGGATCTTTTAATATGCGTTGGTCAGCTTCGATTAAGCGAGTGAGCACTGCTTTGGCTTTGTCATAACTATCTCCATAAGCAATACCGAATTCCCAGTCTACCCGGCGATTTTCTTCTTTGGAGTAGTTTTTCATGATTCCGGTTGATAATCCGCCATTAGGAATGATGATCACTTTATTATCGGCAGTAGTCATAATGGTATTGAAAATCTGGATTTCTTTTACTGTCCCGCTTTGTCCTTGGGCTTCTAAAAAATCTCCCACCCGGAATGGTTTGAATAAAAGAATCATCACTCCTCCTGCAAAATTTTGTAATGTACCGCTTAATGCCATACCAATAGCAACACCGGCAGAAGCAAAAAGAGCAATAAATGAACTGGTTTCTATACCCAATACACTGATTAGTATGATGACAAATATGAAATTCAATGTGATACTTACCAGGCTTCTGATAAACGTAAATAATGAAGCTTCCACTTCTTTTTTCTGCATGATTTTAATGACCATACAATTCAGTTTCCTAATCAGCCAGCGTCCTATAAAAAAGACAATCAGGGCTACTAATAACTTGGAGCCCAGTGATACACTTAAATCAATAAGCTTACTGATCAAAGTGTCTAACGACATTGTTGATAAATTTTCCATGTTAATTAAATTAAGAAGATTCGATTCGATTTGTTCTATGGCGCGAATATATTTTAAAAATGAATGTTAAAATATCTTTTGATTTTTCTGATTTCTTTCGCTTTTGCCTTTTGTCTCTTTCTGAATTAATTGTATTTTTGTATCCTGTGAAGAAAAATATAGTTTATAAAATTAATAAAATATATATAGAATGAGTATAGAGAGTCTGTTAACCTCTAAGGTTATTGAAGCAGTAAAAGAATGCTATGGTGTTGATGTGGAACAGGATAAAATGCAGTTGCAGGCAACCCGGAAGAAATTTTCCGGTGATTTGACCGTAGTGGTGTTTCCGTTTACTCGTTTTTCAAAAAAATCACCGGAAGAAACGGGAAAACAATTAGGTGAATATTTAAAAAATCATATTGATGAAATAAAAGATTATAATGTAGTTAAAGGATTTTTGAATATAGAGATTTCTTCTGCTTACTGGTTGGAAGTGTTGAACGAGATTAAGCAGGATCCCAGGTATGGTTATGTACAGCAGGAGAGCGGACATTCTTATATGATCGAGTATTCTTCGCCTAATACCAATAAACCTTTACATTTAGGGCATATTCGTAATAATTTACTGGGATGGTCTGTTTCTGAGATACAGAAAGCTAACGGGCATTTGGTGAGAATGGTGAATCTGGTGAATGATAGAGGAATTCATATTTGTAAGAGTATGATTGCGTGGAAGAAATTTGCAAACGGGGCAACTCCCGATTCTACTGGTATGAAAGGGGATCATTTCGTAGGGGATTATTATGTCCGTTTTGATAAAGAATACAAAGCTCAGATAAAGCAGTTGATGGAAGAAAAGGGAATGGAAGAGGAAGAGGCTAAAAAACAAGCTCCTATACTGCTGGAAGCCCAGGAAATGCTGAGGAAATGGGAAGCAGGAGATGAAGAAACTGTTGCTTTGTGGCGTACTATGAATGATTGGGTGTTGAAGGGATTTGATGAGACCTACCGACTGATGGGGGTTGGGTTTGATAAAGTTTATTTTGAATCACAGACTTATAAAAAAGGACGGGATATTGTGTTAAAAGGGCTTACGGATGGTGTGTTGTACCGAAAGGAAACGGGAAGTGTATGGGCAGATCTGACGGGTGACGGGCTTGACCATAAGCTATTGTTACGGGATGACGGTACATCAGTATATATGACTCAGGATATTGGTACAGCGTATGAGCGCTTTAATGAGTTTGATATGGATGAAATGATCTATGTGGTTGGAAATGAACAGAATTATCATTTTCAGGTGCTTTCATTAATCTGTGGAAAATTGGGTTTTCCCTGGGCCAATAAAATCAAGCATCTGTCCTATGGAATGGTGGAACTACCGGAAGGAAAAATGAAATCCCGGGAAGGAACTGTTGTGGATGCGGATGATTTGATGCAGGAAATGATTAATACTGCCCGTGATACTTCAAGAGAGCTGGGAAAATTGGACGGTTATTCAGAAGAAGAAGCTGAAGAAGTTTATCGGAAAGTGGCTTTGGGAGCTTTGAAATATTTTATTTTGAAAGTAGATCCGAAAAAGACTATGATGTTTAACCCCAAAGAATCGATTGATTTTAATGGGAATACCGGTCCTTTTATTCAGTATACTTATGCCCGTATACAGTCTGTGTTACGAAAAGCTGCTGCACAGGGTGTAGTGCCCCAAGCTGCTGATGTGCATATTCAGATCTCTGATAAGGAACAGAATTTGATCAAATTGCTGGCAAAATTGCCTGATGTTGTGAAAGAAGCCGGAGAAACTTACAGCCCGGCTTTGCTGGCTAATTATTCATATGATTTGGCTAAGGAATTCAATCAATTTTACCATGATTTTTCTATTTTGAAAGAAGAAGATGCTGCTTTGAAAAATTTCAGGTTATTATTGTCAAACGAATGTGCAGAGGCTATAAAGAATGCTATGGGTATGTTGGGTATAGAAATGCCGGACCGGATGTAATGCAGTTTTAATTGGATGAATCTGACTAATTATCATAGTCATTGTTCCTTCTGTGATGGAAGGGCTCCTATGGAGGAGTTTGTGAAGGCTGCTGTCGGGGATTTTCCGCTTATGGGGTGTCTTCGCATGCACCTCTGCCGTTTCCAACTAAATGGACGCTGGAACAGGGGCAAGTTGCTGCTTATCTGGAGGAGTTAGGGCGACTGAAAGATAAATATGCCGGGAGAATAGAACTTTACGCTGCCATGGAAATTGATTATTTGCATGGTGATCAAAATCCTTCAATAGCTTATTTTCAGCATCTGGGGTTGGATTACCGGATTGGCTCGGTACACCTGATCTATACCGATCAGGGGGAGATTATAGATACTGATACCGGTGCTGAGAATTTTAAATTGTTGCTGGAACAGCATTTTCAGGGGGATTTAAAGCGGATGGTCGGAAGATACTATGAAGCTTCTTTGCGTTTGGTGGAATTGGGGGGCTTTGATTTTATTGCCCATGCAGATAAGATTTCCTATAATGCAAATTATTGTGAAGATGGGGTGACACGACAAAATTGGTATAAAAAGCTTCGGGAAGATTTGTTTGCTTTGGTTGCTGAAAAAGGGATTATGATGGAGATTAATACAAAAGCTTTTGCAAAGCGGGGGTGTTTTTTTCCTGATCAGGAATATTTCAGGTTGATCCGTGAATTGGGAATACCGGTGGTTGTGAATTCGGATGCCCATTTCCCGGAACTGATCAATGCAGGTCGTCTGGAGGCATTAATTGCATTGAGGGAAGCTGGTTTCCAAACCGTTTGCGAATTGCATGGTGGGAGGTGGCAGGAAGTAGCCATAGAGATTTCCTAGTTTTATTGATACATTCTGGATGAAATGACAGTACAGGTTTATAGTTTATGTTCGAATGCATTGGGAGGAGTAAAATTACTGATTCGGAATACGGATTTGATAGAGGGGAAAAATGAAAGGAAATTTTGTTTGTAAAATTTGATAAAGAATGAATATGGATTTAGATCGGTCATTGGAGTTGGCAATAACGTGGGCTAAAGAGGTAGGAAAGATCCATCTTTCTTATTTTAGGGGAAATAATCTGGATATTCACACCAAATCCAATGTATATGACGTAGTGACGAGGGCAGATAAAGAAAGTGAGGCTTTTTTATTGGCCCGGATACAGGAAGAATTCCCTATGCATGCGGTTTTAGGAGAGGAAACCGGAGAACATGCAGGGACTGGTGGGTATCGTTGGGTGCTTGATCCTTTGGATGGTACGAATAATTTTAGCCAGGGATTGCCTGTTTTCACTGTATCTGTAGGCTTACAATATGAGGGAAATACTATCCTGGGAGTAGTTTATGCGCCTTATTTGGATGAATTGTATACGGCTGTAAAAGGAAAGGGGGCTTTTTGTAATGGGAAACCGATTCATGTTTCTATGAAACCCGATCTGGCACATTCAGTTTTAGGTACGGGCTTTCCTTATGATAAAGATGTCAATCCGGATAATAATGTATCTAATCTGGCAGCTATATTGCCTCATTTGAGAGGTGTACGCCGTATGGGATCTGCTGCTTATGATTTGTGTTGTACAGCGGCCGGGTGGTTGGATGGGTATTGGGAGTTGGGTTTGAGTTTGTGGGATATGTGTGCTGGTGCACTGATTGTTGAAGAAGCCGGAGGTATAGTTGTGCCTTTCCGTGAAGCCCGTGGTATTTCTGTGATTGCCGGAAATACTACTATTGT
>URJC01000176.1 GCA_900548135.1 uncultured Odoribacter sp.
CCCCATAGGCAGCCAGTAAGGAAGGGTCCATCCGCAAACGGACAGAATAACGTTTCTCCCCCCAAATGGATACACTGCTCACCCCTGAAATCGTCTGCAACCGTTCTTTATAGTACTGGTCGGCATACATACTCAAGTCAATGAGCGAACGTTTATCGCTTCTCAGGGAAACACCAAAAATAGGTTGTGCATCTGCATCTGCTTTACTTACTGTCGGAGCATCAATATCCTTGGGCAATTTACGCATAGCCCCTGAAACCTTATCCCGAACATCATTGGCTGCGGTTTCCAGATCTACTTCCAGATTAAACTCCACTGTAATATTACTTCGTCCGTCCCGGCTTTGGCTGGTTAACGAACGAATACCCGGAATACCATTAATCGCCGATTCCAGCGGCTCGGTAATCTGCGTCTCAATCACATCAGCATTAGCTCCCGGAAAACTCGTAGATACGGAAATGATGGGAGGATCCACACTGGGGTAATCACGTACCCCCAAATACACCAAACCGATACATCCGATCAGAATCAGGATAATATTCATCACGGTCGCAAATACCGGTCGTTTTATACAGGTTGATGATAAGCTCATTTTAAAATTCCAAGTTACAGATTACTCATTTTTGTCGTCAACTCTTAGTTATTCTTAACCGTAACAACGACTCCCATGCCTTCCCTTAATTGCATCAGTCCCCCGGTAAGAATCGTATCTCCCACACTAATCCCGGCAGTCACCTCCACGTTCTTTTCATCCCGGCTCTCAGTTTCAACAGGCACACTGACAGCCTTTCCATGTTTCACCACCCACATCCGTTTGCCATCCATTTCAGGCACAACCGCTTCCGTCGGGACAGCAATAAATTCTGTTTTTCCCCCGAATATCATATTTCCTTTGGCAAATTGTCCCGGCATCAATTCTCTGTTTTTGTTTTCAAAACGGGCACGCAAAAGGATTTTCCTCGTTTTCTGGTCGATAAAAGGATCCACCGCATAAACCTTCGACGTATAAGTTTTATCGTTTCCTGTTACATTGAAAACAACTTCTTGCCCCTGCAAATTATTACTTGAATATTTCTCCGGTATATTGAATTCAAACTTCAATACAGACAGATCTACAATCCGGGCTATCTGTGAACTGGGCTGCACATAACTTCCTTCACTGACATAACGGAACCCCATGACTCCGTCAAAAGGAGCCCGGATCTCAGTCCGGCTGATTTTCACCTTTAGCAATTCTATATCTGCTTCCAACATATTATAATCGGTCTGTAACTGATCAAAAGCCTCCCGGCTGATGGATTCCCGTTTCAACAAAATACGCTGGCGCTCCAATTTCTCAGACAACAATTTTTTCTGAAATTCCGATCGCATCAACTGCGCCTGTAAATCGGCATCATCTACTTTTAATAACAATTGCCCTTTCCGTACAAAAGATCCTTCCTGGAAATAAATTTTCCTCACTTTTCCAACAATTTCAGCCACCAGGTCCACTTCCTCGTTGGCCAACAAACTACCGTTCACAGAAATCCCATTGGCCGTCACCGAATTCCGGGCAATAATCCCTGTCACCGGCAATTTTCCACGCACCACACTTCCCGTGGGTTTACCTGCACCGCCCCCGATACGCGGAATAACAATCCACGCAGCCAATGCAATCGGAAGCGCAATCTGCAATGATCTTTTTACGTATTTATTCATGTTCTCCTGTCTAAAAGGTCAAAATTGAAAAGGCTTAAATAAAAACACACCAGGCCACTCTATTTCGACACAATTTATATTAGTTTAGTTCAAAAGTCCGTTTTTTTAGACAAAGCCACCACCTTAAAGTTTATCCGGCAAATGTTAACACATTGTTAAAGCCAGTTTTTTTTCCGGAACACCCAAAAACTCAACACAGAAAAACCGATGGAGATGACAGCAATAACAAATAAGCCGTAACGACTATCCTCCAAACCATTGTGCACATTCATCCCATACAAACTGGCAATTAAAGTGGGAATCATCAACAGCAAAGAGATTGCCGTCATTCGCTTCATGATCACATTCAGGTTATTAGAGATCACTGAAGCGAAAGCATCCATTGTGCCACTCAGTATGTCACTATAAATACGGGCTGTATCCTGTGCCTGCCGCAACTCGATTTCCACATCTTCCACCAAATCGGGATCAAAAAACTGACGCTGCCCTTTCAGGTTTTTCAGTTTAATTAACAAATTATCATTTCCCCTCAGGGAAGTAATGAAAAATACCAAAGACTTCTCTATTTTCAGTAAACGCTGCAATTCGGCATTCTGGATAGAACGTTCTAATTCCTTTTCCACCGAGCGGCTTTGGTTGTTCAATTGTTTCAGGTATTTGAGGTACCATACCGATGACGATAAGAATAAACGAAACAACAAATCCCAATTCCCATCCACTGTCAGATTTTTCCTCCGGGTATACAATAAAAAATCCGGCAACATATCCGTTTGGTAATGGCAGACCGTCACAAAATAATGTTCCCTCATAATGATCCCCAAAGGCACAGTGATATAAGGTATATCATTCCGGGTATCCCGGAAAGGAATCCGCAGAATCATCAATGTCCAGCCGTCTTCAACCTCCATCCGGGGACGTTCGTCCACATCTTCAATATCGGATAAAAAAGCCGTAGGAATTTCTAAATCATGAACAAGATAACCGATGTCCTCCGGAGTAGGAGTGACTACACTGATCCAACAGTCGGGCTGCCACACATGCTTCTCGGCAAAACCCTCTTTGCAATACAAAAATTTTCTCATCGAATCCTCTGTTTTAAGCAATCAGCACTTCCATGCAAAAGGAAACCCTGATCGGCAATGACTACTGGCAAACAAAGGCCATGAGAAATAACCTTTGCTTACTTTAACACCGTTGATGATAATCGTCCATAGCTATTGGTATGAATTTTACAGCCGCAAAGATAAAAAAATGATCAAAGATAAAAGATTAGAAAAAAGAGTTTTTTATTCCCTATTTTAATCATTAACCTTTAGCTCAAGATAGACCGGCAAATGGTCACTTGGTCCACCGATATAACGGGGGCCCCGATAGGTAGGCCGGGGTTTGAAACCAAAATAAGTTTTATCTTCCTCCAGTAAGAAAGAAGCTGCATAAACAGTCAGATGGCGGGAAGTCTGGCAGCGATTATTTCCCGACAGCAGTCCTCCGGAAACAATCAGATGGTCGATGGTTTGCCAACGCCCTTTGTAACGGTAACTGCCATAATTCTTTTTCAGCAGATAATATCCGGTATTATACAGTTCCTCCGCCTTAATACGTTTATCCGGCTTCTTAGTCCCCAAGACTTTTTGAGCAGGCGTATTGGCTCTACCGTTCAAATCTCCCAGGATGACAATACCTGCTTCCTTATTTTGCTGAAAGAGCGAGTCCACTTTATACCGGATCACCGCAGCAGCCCTTTCCCGTCTCCACTCGCTTTGCTGCTCACCTCCGATCATCGAAGGGAAATGACAGACGAAAAAATGCAAAGTATCCCTATGCCCCAACACCGTCTCAGCATAGAGAATATCACGGGTGCGGATTGTCGTGTCTTCCGGAAAAGGAATCGTCAGGAAATCAACCTTCTGCACATCCAGACAATCCTTACGGAAAAGCATGGCTACATCTATGCCCCGGCGGTCCGGAGAATCCTGATGTACAATGCCATACCCTCCGTCTGCTAACACCGTTTTGGTAGTAAGATCTTCCAGCACTCTCCGGTTTTCCACCTCAGCTAATCCAATCACCAGCGGCCATTCCCCACTTCCGACACTATCCATGACTTCTGCCAACTGCCGCATCTTGATCATGTAACGGTTTTTAGTCCAGTGTTTTACTCCGAAAGGAGTAAACTCATCATCCTTTGTCAAGGGGTCATCATAGGTGTCAAAAAGATTTTCGACATTATAAAACATAATCCGATAATGCTTCTGGGCTGTTACTGTCCAGGAAGCCAAAAGCCATATAACCAGAATCAGATAGCGAAACATAGGCTCTTATTTTAGTTTTACCCTATCACAAGGTTTCTCTGGAGCGCATCTTCACATAATCTTCCCACGACATTATTTTGTAAGTGTCATTTCCGACATAATCCAGAATCATCCTTCCCCTATTTTTATCCATATAGTAAGGCAGATTTTCCATCAATTTTCCTTCTTCGTCAAAAAGAAAAATACCAGGCACCCGCAAAACACGGTCGCTTAAAGCAATTGCCAATTGATGCAGGTTATTGTTCTGTTCTCCGGCGTTTGAAAAAGTACGCGCCATAAAAGTTAAGGTATCCCGGGATTGTACGTCCAACCGCAAACAATAAAAATGCTCTTGTGCCTCAGCGGCAAAAAGGGGATCCGGAAAAACCACCTTTTCCATCATTCGCGAAGAATTGTTCCAGGAAGCTTCCAAAAACAAAAGGATTTTCTTTTTCTGTTCCTGTCTTTTCCTCTCCAGCTCCTGAAAAGAAACCCAATAATTACATTCTTTTAACAATTGACCGGATTTTTCTCCGAACACCTCCTCAAAATCGGCCAAAAACTCATTCACCCCGGCCGATTGCCAGACATTTTCAGCAAAATATACTAAAAAACCCTGCATTTTGAGAGGATCCAGATACCCCGGCACCACCAAGTTCACCTTTCCCGCTTCATACAGAAAAACCGTTGTCGGAGAAGATAATTTTCCTCCCAGCATTTCCAATGCCAACCCATTGACAAAGCGTTCCCCATTTCTCACAGGTACATATACCTTCTCTTTGAAAGTAAAGGTATCTGCCGACTCTGCATTTACCCGGACAGGATAAAAATAACGGTTAATAAAAGAAATGACAACCGGATTAGCATAAGTGGTTTTAGCCATCTGCTTACACCAACCGCACCAATCAGTATAAAAATCAAACAAATAAGGTTTTGCCTCTTTTGCATACAGAGCCTCAGCCTCCCCTACAGACAACCAATTGATCTTCCCCTGTTGTGCCTGTACATCCAACACGGAGCACCAAATGAATATTGCAAAGAAATACTTCAGCATATATTATTTCAACTCCATGTCTTCCTGTCCTGCTTCCGGATGTAAGAGTTCCCAATATTCAACAGCCCGCCTCAGGTGAGGAATAACGATTGTTCCACCGACCACATTGGCAACAGCAAACACCTCAAACAATTCCTGTGTCGTGACTCCCTGTTCATGGCATTTCTCCAGATGGTATTTTATACAATCGTCACACCGGAGTACCATCGAAGTAGCTAACCCCAACATTTCCTTCACTTTGGAAGATAAGGCCCCCTCCATATAAGTATTGGTATCGATATTGTAAATACGCTTAATCACTTTATTATCGGAAGCCAGGATTTTCTCATTCATCCTTGCCCGATAATCCCTGAATTCTTTAACCAGATCTTCCATTAGCCGAAAAATTTAATAATATCATTGACATTAGCCAGAATAAACAGCCCGAAAATAAAAATCATACCGGCAACCTGAGCATACTCCATAAACTTCTCACTGGGTTTGCGACGGGTAATCACCTCATACAACAGAAACAACACATGCCCTCCATCCAACGCAGGAATGGGCAGAATATTCACCACTGCCAGCATAATCGAAATCAAAGCGGTCAGGCTCCAAAAATCAGCCCAATTCCAAACATTCG
>URJC01000177.1 GCA_900548135.1 uncultured Odoribacter sp.
AAAGAACACATAAAATCGGTCTGTCCTTGTTTCACAACTCCAGGCCAGGTCACAATAAACGGCACCCGGATACCTCCTTCATATACATCCCGCTTGTATCCCCGGAAAATACCATTACTATTAAAAAAATCGGGATCAGCCCCGCCTTCCATATGGGGACCGTTATCACTACAGAACACGACAATGGTGTTATCATATAATCCCAGTTCCTTCAATTTAGCAACCACCTGCCCAACATAAACATCTAAACGGTAGACCATGGCAGCAAAAGTTGCACGAGGTTCTTTTTGAGAACAATATCCTCCTTTCCGAAATGCCGGACCTGAGTCACACCCCTTAAATGGTTTTTCCGAAAATTTACCACGAAATTTCCGGATAATACTGTCTTCAGGAACAATCAACTCAGCATGTGGCAACACATATGGTAAGAATAAGAAAAAAGGTTTATCCTGGTTTTTATCCAAGAATTGTAATCCCCGTTCGTGAATCAAATCCTGGGTATAAGTGCCAAATCCCCCATTGTAATTATCAGTCAGCTCTACCCGTTTTCCATTGTCCCACAAATGGTCAGCATAATAATTATGGGCCAATAACTGACAATTATATCCAAAGAAATCGTCTACCCCCTGTTTATTCGGATCACCTTCAGCATCCGGAGCGCCAAGCCCCCATTTCCCGAAACAACCGGTTGTATACCCAGCATTTTTAAAAATCCGGAAGATAGAATTAATCCCAGCAGGCAAAGACATTTGTCCTTCAGGTTCAACCTCTTTATTACCACGTATAGGAGCATGGCCAGAATGCAAACCTGTCATTAAACAAGCACGGGAAGGCGCACTCACCGTAGTTCCAGAATAACATTGCGTAAAACGCATTCCTTCCAACGCCAAACGGTCAATGTTGGGGGTCTGAAATTTTTCCTGACCGTAACAACTCAATTCTCCATATCATCGGCAATGATAAATACTACATTAGGAACCTTCTTTTCCTTTGCCGGAGCAGAAGCGCTTAATTCTCCGCAACCGATTCCGGCAACGAGTCCTGATAATAATAAAACTTGCTTCATATTATAAATTTATTTTATCATATACACCTTCAGCCCAAACACCATTTGATTTTCCAAGCATCAAATTTAAACAAAATTATTCATATATCCCCGAATGTTTGTAAAATTTTTTAGTTTCTTAATACAAAAAAGACTGGGATTATATTAATTCCAGCCTTTCTATTTCAACCGACCTCTAACTTATTTATCGTTCATAGAAATCAAGAATTCTTCGTTAGACTTTGTTTTTTCCAAACGATCTCTTACAAACTGCATGGCTTCAACGGAATTCATATCAGTCAAATAATTCCGCAATATCCAAATTCGGTTCAAGGTATATTCTTCCATCAACAAATCTTCACGTCTTGTACTGGAAGCTGTAATGTCAACAGCCGGATAGATACGTTTATTCGACAATTTACGGTCGAGCTGCAACTCCATGTTACCCGTACCTTTAAACTCCTCAAAAATCACATCATCCATTTTCGAACCTGTTTCAGTCAGAGCAGTAGCCAGAATTGTTAAAGAACCTCCTCCTTCAATGTTCCGGGCAGCTCCGAAAAAACGTTTCGGTTTATGCAAAGCATTGGCATCCACACCACCGGAAAGGACTTTTCCGGAAGCCGGAGAAACCGTATTATAGGCACGTGCTAAACGGGTAATTGAATCCAGCAATATAACCACATCGTGTCCGCATTCCACCATTCTTTTTGCTTTTTCCAAAACGATGTTAGCAACTTTAACATGGCGTTCAGCCGGTTCATCAAATGTTGAAGATATTACTTCTGCCTTCACACTGCGAGCCATGTCTGTCACTTCCTCAGGACGTTCGTCAATCAACAGAATGATCAGATAAACTTCCGGATGATTGGCCGCTATCGCATTTGCAATCTCTTTTAGCAACACAGTCTTACCCGTCTTGGGCTGAGCTACGATCAATCCGCGCTGTCCCTTACCAATCGGAGCAAACATGTCTACCACACGGGTTGAAAGTGTTGCCTTTCCATTGCCGGTAATATTGAATTTTTCATTCGGGAAAAGAGGAGTCAAGTGGTCAAAGGGAATCCGGTCACGTACTGCATCCGGAGATTTGCCATTAATTTTCTCCACTTTTATCAAAGGGAAATATTTTTCTCCCTCTTTCGGCGGACGTACCGTTCCTTCTACCGAATCTCCTGTCTGTAAACCAAACAATTTAATCTGACTCTGAGAAACATAAATATCATCCGGAGAATTCAGGTAATTATAATCAGAAGAACGTAAAAATCCGTAACCATCAGGCATAATTTCCAACACCCCGGAATTGAGAATAATCCCTTCAAATTCATAATATTTATCACGTTTATCAAAACGCATTTTATTGGGATTTACATTCCCGTTTCCATTATCGTGACGATTTTCTTCGTAACGGTTATTTTCTTCATAATGGTTTTCAGGCATGTCTGCTTGTCCCTGAACTTGTTCTGTTTCCTGTTCAGTAACATAATCGTAAGATTCCTTATTAAAGTCATCATCAATTCCTCCAAAATCCAAATCTTTTTCGACAATATCATCATGAACATACCGTTTCGGATGTTCTTTTTGCGGCATAGGCTGCTGTTTCTTTACAAATTCCTTACGTCCTCCCTGCCGAAATTCTTCCCGCTGATTTTGTCCCTGACGGGCTTCTTCGCGTTGAGGCTGATTCTGTCGCATCTCTTCCCGTTTACGATCTTCTCTACGAGGCCGTTCTTCCTGATTATTTTCCTGCTGGACCGCTACCGTAGTTTTTTCTCCATCCCGCTTGTTATCCTCCCGTTTTCCTTCCTCCCGACGAGCAAACTTAGGTATTCCGCCTTTGGAATCCCCTACTTTTTCTACTCCCGGCCGGATGACTCTTACCCGGGGTTTTCTTTCTCTTTTTTCCTCTTGGTTCTCAACAGGTTGCACAGGAGTTTCTACAACAGAATCAGGCTGTGCGGCAACTAAGGCTTGTTGATCCAGAATTTTATATATTAATTCTTGCTTTTTATAAGACTCTACTCGTTTAATGTTCAAAGTTTTAGCAATTTGCCGTAATTCAGCCAGCAATTTGTCATTTAGTTCCAAAATGTCATACATAGACTTATGATAAGGATTTATTTATTTTGTAGTGTAATCACCTGCATAGAAGCAGATGGAATTGAAATATGCTACAAAAGTAAAAATAAAAATTTTATAACCAAAATTTTCAGCAGACATAAATTAAATGTAAAATAGATCCTTTAATCCCTGAAAACACAAACAAATTTTGGAATAAATTCCAAAATTTAAAATAATAACAAACCACATCCGGCAAAGTAAGAAAAATGAACTTTATACTTTGTGTTATAATTTTGCTTTCATCACATTGGCAGGCGGACGTTGATTTTTCAATTCGTTAGCCATAAACTCAAAATATTTGCGGGTATGCTCAAAAAACATACGGAATCCTGTACATAGTACAGAAATATACTCTCCATCAGCAGTTTGCGCAATCCGATTTTTCGGACAATCGCCTCCGCAAGCACTCAGATAAGCACAGGAACGGCAACGGGCAGCTAACGAATCCTTCTTGTGTTGCTCAAAAAATAACTGTTGATCACTTTTAGCCATTTCAGCAATATCCTGCTGGAAAATATTTCCCAACCGATATTCAGGAAAAACAAAATGGTCGCAGCAATATGCATCCCCATTGTGTTCGATTGCCAATGAACACCCACAATAAGCCGCCATCGAACACAGGGAAGGTTGCTGGCCAATGTAGGCAGCTAAAGTATTATCAAACCAATTGACGTAACAATATCCCACATCAGTCTTTACCCAACGGTCAAAAATACGGCACAGAAAATTTCCCCAATCCTCAGCACTTACATTCTCCCGCATTAAAGCTGTTTCTTTGGTATAATAATGATTTACAATGGACAACTGCTCCTGTTCATCCAGCGCGATCCGCTCCACTATCGGCGAGAATTGCATAAAACGGCTTCCTATTTCTTTCAGAAAATCATATACCGCTATCGGTTCTTTACTATTGGAAGCATTCACCACCGACATAGTATTGAATTCAACCCCATGTTTCCGAAATATACGGGCACATTCCACTGCTTTTTCCCAGGATCCCCTACCATTTACAAAACGCCGGTGATTGTCATGAAACCGCTGAGGTCCGTCAATGGATAACCCACATAAAAAATGATTCTCTGCTAAAAATTCTGCCCAGTGATCATCAATCAAAGTGCCATTAGTCTGCAAAACATTAGCAATCGTTTTTCCTCCTCTATATTTTTCCTGCAATTCCAAAGCCCGACGGAAATAATCCACCCCTAATAAAGTTGGCTCTCCTCCATGCCAGATAAACTCTACCCGTTCCTGAGGCTGTGAACCAATATAATCCCGGATTAACTTTTCCAATACCTCCTCTTTCATCCGAAAGCTTGGAAGAGTAAATTGTTTTCCCGGATACAAAGCATCCTTTTCCAAATAATAACAATAATCACAATCCAGATTACATACTGGTCCAACCACTTTAATCATGGTTGAAAAGCTCCGTTGCAAGCGGTTTCTTTCCTGCTCAAATACAAATGAAGCCGTTTTAGGAGATTTATTTCCACTCATTCCGCACGCCTTTATTTTCAAATCAGGCATCAAAAATAAGTTTTTTATATTTCATGACCAACTTATATCTCTGCGAATCTGCCGGAATTTCAGCAGAAATAATTATTTTTGTCCAAACAAAATTACAACAGCATGGAAAGATTATTCATTTTCGGACTCGGTGGCCAGGAGATTCTCTTTATCGCTTTGATTGTTTTATTACTGTTCGGAGGAAGGAAGATCCCGGAATTAATGAAAGGATTAGGCAAAGGTGTTAAAAGCTTTAAAGACGGGATGAATGGGATGGAAGAAGATTTAAAAACAGACGATAAAGATAAAAAATAATCTCTTTGACCAATATGGGAGATGCCTATGAAAAAGAAATGACTTTTTGGGACCATCTGGATGAACTTAGAAAAGTATTTTTCCGGATTGTCCTTGCCGTTGTTCTTTTGGCCTGTGTAGCATTTCTATTTAAAGATCTGTTATTCAGTATCATTCTTGCTCCTCAACGTTCAGACTTTATTTTGTATCGTTTTTTAAACCAACTGGCAGAGTTTTTTTCTATGCCTTCCCTACGGGTTGAGGATTTTCATGTAGATTTAATCAGTACACAGCTGACCTCCCAGTTTATGATTCACATGAGTGTGGCTTTTTATGCAGGCCTGCTTTTGGCTTCTCCTTATATTATTTACCTGCTATTTGGTTTTATTAGTCCTGCTCTGCACGAAACAGAACGACGTACTTGCCTGAAAATTCTCTTTCCGGCTTTCTTTCTTTTCGTGACAGGAATTTTATTGAACTATTATCTTATCTTCCCTCTTTCTTTTCGTTTTCTGGCCAGCTATCATGTCAGTGAAATCGTTACCAACATGATCTCCATCTCCTCTTATATCAGCAGTTTCACCATGTTATCCTTACTCATGGGGGCTGCTTTTGAAATTCCGGTCATTGCTTACCTGCTGACCAAACTACACCTGATCACAGCCAGTAAGTTAAGGCAATTCCGCAAACATGCACTGG
>URJC01000178.1 GCA_900548135.1 uncultured Odoribacter sp.
TAAAATCCCTTTCAGGGAATATCGTGCAACAGCCAGCACTTTCAATCCAGTCGATTTTGATGCCGAAAAATTAGTTTTGATGGCTAAAAATGCCGGTATGAAATATATTGTCTTCACCACCAAACATCATGATGGCTTTGCCATGTTCAAAAGTGATGCCAGTCGGTTTAATATTGTTGATTACACCCCCTTCAAACGGGACATCGTGGATGAACTTGCCGTAAGTATAATATGAAACTCGGCTTCTATTATTCACAAGCCCAGGACTGGTGTAACCCGGGGGGAAGTACAGCCCGTAAATTGATGAAAGAGGGCTGGCCAAACCGGGATTCCGTGGAAATAGATGCTTTCACCAAAGCCAATGGAGGGGCCTGGGACTGTTTGCAACGTACCCGCTCATTTAAAGATTATTTTTATAGCGTGGCTCTACCACAAATAAAAGAGTTGTTGAGCCGGTACCATGACGTTGCTGTATTCTGGTTCGACACCCCCATTTCCATCAATGACCAACAGGCTAAAGATATTACAGCAGAACTGGCTAAATACCCGCAAATCATCACCAACGACCGTTTGAAACGCCCTAATTTTCTGGGAGACTATAAAACACCTGAAGGGCGTGTCCCCAAAGCACAAGATATTAAAGGTGTTGACTGGGAGACCTGTATGAATATTGGCAGTTCATGGGGATACAAAAGCTGGGAAAAACAATGGAAACCAACAACTGAAATTCTTCGCAACCTGATTACTATCGCTGCCCGTGGAGGAAATTATCTATTAAATGTAGGCCCTGACCCAAAAGGAAATGTACCGGAAGAAGCACAGTCACGCCTCCGGGAAATTGGCCAATGGATGCAAATAAACGGCGAAGCCATATACGGAACCATGCGTAGTGAACTAACTCCGGCATGGGGTGAATGCATACGTAAAGATGCCCCTAAAAATACAACATTCTACTTATGTGTATTTGAATGGCCCAAAGACGGGAAATTGGTGTTCGAAGGCAATTATAAAGTGAAAAAAGCCACTTTACTTGCTAATCAGATCCAGTTGAAATATGCCGCAAAAAATGGTCAGATTATCATTGAAGTTCCGGCAACAGCACCAGATTCCATCGCATCGGTTATCAAACTTGAATTAAGGGAAAAACTAACACCGATCAAACTGGTATCCAACAATGACAAAACGTTTAAAATTGCTGATGAATAAATATTAAGCACCTACATACCAGATTACCATAGGTTCAGTTTTTTAATTAGACACCTATACCATTTTTACCCTAATTCTAAATATCAATATCTTATTAGATTAAAACAAAACGGCTTATTTTTAACCGTTTTATTTTTATATCCCATACGTTCTACTTACCTTTTTATACGATAGTTTATTCTCAACCAAACTATCGAATTTTTATAATAATGTTATAACCATGCCCGTTTCCGGCTCAATAATAATCCTATAATAATGAACAAACAGCTTTTGCTGTGGTACAACATAAGCAATAACTCGTTTATCATCTCTTTGAAGCATACCGAAAACAGAAACTTTATCTTTAATACTTCTACTTGAGAATCCTTGGTTTTCTTGTTAGCGTGATGATTCTTGTTTTTACCACCAATATAGTTTTCATCAATTTCTACGTCACCACGAAAAATTCCTTTATTCTCACATTTCATACATTTTCTTAATTTATGAAGTGTTGTCCATGTTGTTTTTTGAGTATGACCAGTAAGTCTCTTAAGCTGCATGGAAGATAAACTACTCTCTGAGTAATATCAAACTACATGATATTAAACCATTTCTGTAGGCTTAATTTCGTTCCCTCAAAGATTGTACCCGTTTTAAGTATAAAATATTTTCCTGTTTTTATACTTATATTTTCCACTCTTACACTTGTAAACCTTTGATGTTGGATCGAAAGGTGAAACTGGTTTACCTCCCCCAAAAAGTTCTTCAAGATACTTTATACAAGTTTCTTCATCCGGAAAAACTTCTTTAATAACATCTAATGACTTCAATTTCTTGTTCATTTCTTCTACTATATTCATGTTCTTGTCCGTTAGTGAAAATAGTGGAATTCAATAAATCGGAAAAAATAAGGAGTTGAATAACGTTAAAGAATTGTCGATATTTTACTAAAATTGAGATAGTTACATAATTTCAATTAAATTGAATCAGGATTCAATTTTGAATTAAAAAATCTGTATATTTGTCTTGTTATCCGGATAGAATAACAAGATATATTAGTTTTAAACGGAAGCGTTTAAACTTGTTCCTACAAGTGAAATCTGGAAAATGTTACAATATACACACTTTATATTTTGTGTATCATAACGCATGGAGCAGTATTTCTTATACGGGAAAAAGGAGGTTGCTTATTTGAAAAGCAAGGATAAGCGACTTGCCGAGATGATAGACAAAGTGGGTATGGTGAAAAGACGGGTGATACCCGACCTTTTCGCCGCGCTCGTTCACTCAACCGTAGGGCAACAAATTTCGACCAAAGCGCACGAAACGATTTGGGAACGGATGCAAGTAAAACTTGAAGAAAATTGCAACAATTCGGAATTTCGTTCAAAAAGGCCGCTTATATAATGTATTGAGTTATGGCGACCTCGCCATTCAGCGGGGGTTGCAAATGGTGTATCATCATCGTAAAACAGACCGGAAGTTGTTCGAGAAGTATCGTTGTCGGTTTTCTCCCTATTGCAGCGTTGCCAGCCTGTATCTATGGGCTGTAGCAGGCGGAGCAATCGAGGGGATGAAAGAATGCGCCGAAAAATAAACGAATAATAAGGGGTAGCGAGTTCAAACTATACTAATCTCTTATCCCGTGAATGACTATTTAAGATATGATACGAAAAGTTACAATTCAGGATGCCCAAGCCATTGCTGACATATACAATGTGTATGTGCAAAATAGCGTTGCTACTTTTGAAACCGAACCTGTAACGTTACAGGAAATGTGTTGGCGTATTGAAGAAATTTCGGCCCAATACCCGTATTTGGTTTACGAAGAAGACGGAAAAATATTAGGTTATTGTTGCGCACACGAGTGGAAAACGCGAACGGCTTACAGTCAGACTCTGGAAACAACAGTTTATGTAGCTGTTACTTCGCAAAGAAAAGGCATAGGCAAGAAACTCATGAAGCATTTGATTGAAGAGTGCCGACTAACAGGCGCACACGCATTGATTGCGTGCATTACAGACGGTAATGACGACAGTGTCATGCTTCATCAGAAATTCGGTTTTCAGCAGGTATCGCATTTTTGTCAGGTCGGCAAGAAGTTCGGACGCTGGTTGGATGTCGTTGACTTCCAATTGCTATTATAAATGCGATATACGAGGTTATATATGGATGAAAAAGAAAAAATACAGGCGATTCTCAATCGTGACAGCCGTTATGACGGTAAGTTTTAGTATGGAGTGAAATCAACGGGTATTGTATACAAGCCATCATGCAGTGCAAAAATCCCGTTGTTGAAAAACATCGAACTGTCCAACTGGTTGGAAGACGCCTTGAAAAGCGGTTACAGACCGTGTAAAATCTGTATGAAAGAGATGAAAGAGAAAAATATTATTAAGATAAAAAGTTATGAATCACCGTGCGGTATATTGATGCTCGGTTCGTTTGGGGATAAACTATGCCTGTGCGATTGGCAAGTGGAGAAACACCGCAACCATGTGGATCGGCGATTAAAAAGAATACTGAACGCAGAGTTTGCTAAAGGGACATCTGAGGTAATCGAAAAAGCGATGAAACAACTCGATGAGTTTTTTACCGGGAAGCGCAGAGAATTTGATGTACCGTTACTGTTCGTCGGTACGGATTTTCAGAAAACGGTGTGGAACGAATTGCTAAAAATACCGTATGGGCAGACGATTTCTTATGGAGAAATGGCGCGAAGAATCGGTATGCCTAAAGCCGTCCGTGCAGTAGCCAATGCCAACGGTGCAAATTCAATGTCTATTTTCGCACCATGCCATCGTGTTATAGGCAGCGACCATTCGCTAACAGGCTATGGTGGCGGACTGGCTGCCAAACGTAAACTGCTCGAATTGGAAGGGGATTGTTCTTCTAAATGATAACTCCATTATCTTAGCTGTTCGCCTCGCCCTCTCTCAATCTTCCAATCATATTTGCCCTCTCCGACATCGCCAACCTCATTGAATGTATGGCGATGTTTTATTTCATCAAAGGGCAGCCTGCGCTCTGCATAGTCACAGAGCCATGCGCCAACTGCTTTCTATTGCTCGGTCTGTCGGTAAATACGCACCATTTGCGACGGTATTTCCGGCACATATTGTTTGAGTAGCCTATCGACAAACCCGTGTACCTCGTCGGGGTGGTTACATGCCCGGATAAGAAGGTATTCCATAACGTGTTTCACACACTGTCCCCGGCATATTGTTTTCCAAGACAATTCGGGTGGCCAATCAACAGCAGGATAGTTTTCAGGTAATACATTGGAATGGAACGATGATCCGATAATTCCCGAAGAAGAAAGTAAAACAGCTCCAGTCCCAGCATTACCGGAGAATTTACGAGAAATACAGACTAAACAATAATGAGAATTTGGTATTTTACATTGAAAAATAAAGGCTTGTGAATTTTATTTCCCACATATAGAGATGAATAAGTTGAATAAAGATTACGTTCCTGCTTGCAGATAAGGTGGCAAAGTTCCTGACATTGTGAGACCGTCAGGATATTTAGACTCATATACCAATATTCAGTATAAACAATTTATTTTCAACTATTTATACTGAAGAAGAATATAGTATTAAATAACAAAATAAGAACACATTCATTCATAGCAATCATTTCTCTTTTATGGGCTATGATCCAAAGCAATTATAAACAAGGCTGTGCTTTGATATCGATTTTTGATTTTTAGTGATAGATAAAATGATGGATTGATGAATCCACAGCACTGACCTCAGATTGATAAATCACGTTTTCGCTCGTATATCAGTCAAAAATTATATAAGGCTATGGATAACTGTACTTATAATAGCAAAAAAATAGGAATGTATTGTTAAGACATATCACCTTTTCATGTGCAAAAGCCCCAGCTTGTGAAAGCCGGGGCTTTGCAATTTATAACACGTCATAAATTACCAGTCAGTCGTAAATCCTTCTATTTTACCTCTGCATATTTTATTTCTCAAAAGAAAAATAACTGATCATGCATAACGTACACGTATTATATTCCTCCCCCGAGTGCATGGTAGAGCGAAACCACGCCCTGCAATTCAGACAGACGATCGGAGATTGCGGAGAGCCGGGCTGAAAGCAGAGTCTGTTGTGCCGTCAGTACTTCAAGATAAGTTGTCGAACCGTGCTGCATCAGGAGTTGCGTACTCTCTACTGCCCGTTCGAGCGAGCGGAGCTGTTCGCTGCGGGTTTCCGTTTTGGCACGTGCGGTCTGTACTTGCGTCAATGCATTGTTTACCTCCACACCGGCATTGAGCAGGGCTTGCCGGAATGCGAGGCGTACCTCCTCCTGCTGTGCCCTGGCAATCTTCACACGGGCACGGGTCTGACCCGCATTGAAAACCGGTTGCAGGAGTGAACCTGCTGCCGAGAGCAACAATTTTCCGGGATTGGCAA
>URJC01000179.1 GCA_900548135.1 uncultured Odoribacter sp.
AGTATCTCGAACATAGAGTCGGAATGGGGAGATGATCCGAACCGTCCATTATTTATTTTGGATGGTTTCGAAGTGGATTTGCAGACCATTGTCGATTTAAGTATGGACCGGATTGCTTCTGTTAATGTCTTGAAAGACGCGGCCTCTACCGCCATGTATGGTTCCCGTGCCGCTAACGGAGTGTTGGTGGTTGAAACGGTTAAACCAAAACCGGGTAAATTGCAATTTACTTATAACGGTACATTGACGGTAGATGTTCCGGATTTAAGCGATTACAACATGATGAATGCCGAAGAAAAACTGGCTTTTGAAAAGGCATCCGGTTTTTATGACCGTCAAACTGTTTATGAGGGTTGGAGAGATTATCAGGATCTGTATAACAAACGTTTAGCACTTGTCCGGAGCGGAGTGGATTCTTATTGGTTGAGTGAAGGTTTGCGTACTGGTATTACTCACAAACACAATATCAGGGCGATGGGAGGTAATGAAGCGATGTATTACTCTTTTGGCTTGAATTACAGTGGAAATGAAGGAGTGATGAAGCAATCGGGAAGAGATGTGTTGGGTGCCAATATCAATTTGCAATATCGGATTGAGAAATTGCAAATTTCAAACGATTTTACTTTTGACTATACTGAGTCTGAAAATGCGCCTGTTGCCTTCTCGGAATATGCCCGGGTAAATCCCTATTACCGGAAAGAGATTAATCCGGACCATCCGGAATATTTGGAGATTTATACTGTTGCAGGTTTTACCTATAGACGCTCAAACCCGCTTTATAATGCCAGTTTGAATTACAAGAACGGAACGAAATCAACTGGTTTCCGCAATAATTTCCGTGTAGAATACAGACCTGTAGCGGGATTGCGGTTGAGTGGAAAGATCAGTATCGCTAAAACAGACGGAAAAACCGAGGTATTCAAATCGCCTTATCATACTGATTTTTTGGAGAAAGTTCAAACGGAACGCGGTTCTTACACCAAATCGACTACGGCCAGTACGAATTATAACGGTGATTTTTCAGTTTCTTATGGAAAGGTTTTCAGAGAGATACATAATCTGACTGTAATTGGACGTTGGGAGTTCAGATCACAAAAAAGGTTGGGAGACAGTTTTATAGCCATCGGTTTCCCGACTGATAGAATAGATAATCCGGCATTTGCCGTCAGCTATCCTGAGGATGGGAAACCTAGTTACAACGAATCTCTCGGACGTTCAATGAATATGATGATGACTGCTAATTATAGTTATAAGGAGCGTTATTTGATTGATGCGACTATCCGCCGTGACGGTTCTTCTAATTTTGGAGCAAACAAACTTTGGACGAATACGTGGTCTGTCGGTTTGGCTTGGAACATCCATAAGGAAAACTTTATCGGGGATTGGGCGGATGTCTTGAAAATCCGGACAGCTATCGGAAATCCGGGGAATAATAACCAGGCTTATGATACTTATTTGTCATACGCTTATAATACAACCTATCAGAATGTTTTCGGATTGGGGGCACAATTGAGTTCTTTCGGTAACCGGAATTTGGATTGGCAGAAGACGCGGGATATTACGGTAGGTGCCGATGTAGTGTTGTTTAACCGCAGGTTGAGCCTTACTTTGGATTATTATACGAAAATTACTGATCCGTTGATTATTCAGATTGGCGTGGCGCCTTCTACCGGAAAAAATGATTTTATAACCAACCTGGGGCGGAATACCATTAAAGGGTTGACGCTTGACCTTGGGGTAAAAGTGATTGACAATCGCGAAAAGGATCTGACTTGGAGCTTTTCGTTGAATGGATATCATGAGACTTCCAAGTATAGCCGGATAGGAAACAAATTGGACAAATTTAATGAAACTTTAGTCAGTTCGTCTGTTTATCGTTATCGGGACGGAGGAAGCAGCACCTCTATCTGGACGGTTCCTTCAGCAGGTATCGATCCGATGTCCGGTAAGGAGATATATATTAAAAAAGACGGTAGTTATACGTTCACCTTTAATCAGAACGACGAGGTGGTATGCGGAAATACGGCTGCCGATTTAGAGGGAGTTATCGGTACGAATTTTTATTGGAAAGGTTTGAGTGTCAGTGCTTATATGAGATATAGCTTCGGAGGAGACCAATTTAACAGTACCTTGTTTAATCGGATTGAAAAAATCGGTCGGTATACGGACCAGTACAATCAGGACAAGAGAGCCTATTACGACCGTTGGAAGCAGCCCGGTGACCGTTCTCAATATCGGGACATTTCAGATGTTAGCGATGGACGGATGTCAAGCCGGTATGTGCAGAAAAATAATTTTATTTCCGGAGAATCTTTCTCGGTCGGTTATCGCTTTTTCGGACAGGAGTGGTTGAAAAAAGCGGGATTAAGCAGTTTGTCTGTCAATGCCAACACGAATGATCTTTTCCGTTGTTCTACAATAAAGGCTGAACGGGGGACCGATTATCCGTTTGCCCGGACATTCTCTATCTCTCTAAATGCATCATTTTAATTGAAAAGATATGAAACAGTTTATACACGTTATTGTTTTATTGTTCTTTGCAGGTTTGATTTCCTCCTGTAATGATTGGTTGAATAAAACTCCTTATGACAAGATACCCGGAGATGAACTTTATGCGACAGAGTCTGGGGTAGAGGAGGCTTTGAACGGCTTGTACCTGGGATTGGCTGAACGTAGCTTGTATGGTGGTGAATTGACTGTCGGTATGATAGAGGCATTGGTTGAACATTATGCTGTTCCTGACAATCACCGGTATAAAGATTTAGTGGATAATGCTTATGGAACGGATGCTTCTAAAACTTATTTCTCGTCTATATGGAGTGGAATGTATCGTCAGATAGCGAATTGTAATGTCTTTTTGGAACAAATAGCGGCCCATCAGGAAAATTACAATCCGGAGAGATACAGATTATTTCGGGGTGAAGCTTTGGCCTTGCGTACCTTCTTGCATTTCGACCTTTACCGGCTTTTTGCACCGGCCTATACGGAAGAAGATAAAACGAAGAGGGCTATCCCTTATTATGACAGGGAAACCGATAATCCCACTCCTTACCTGACCGGAGAGGAAATTATGATCCGGTTGTTGGAGGATGTCGATGAAGCGGTGGCTTTGTTGGACAAGGACCCGGTTCTGAATTTGGATACCTTGAGCTTTCAAGCGGATGGGGAAAAAGCTGTTTACTGGCAATACCGTCATTTCCGGTTTAATGTATATGCCGTTCAGGTATTGAAAGCCCGGATGTACTTGTATATGGGGGATAAACCGGCGGCTTATGCGATTGCTTCCGCTTTGTTGAACGGGCAGAATCCGGCCGGAGGAGCGAATAATTTTAATACGGCTTTTCCTTCTATTATGAGAATGCCTTCCAATTACAGGGATGTGTTGTGTTTTTCTGAAGTGATTTTCGGTATCCATGATATTGATCGGGAAAGTATGTACAAGCGTTATTTTAGTTTGGATTTGGCAACGGAAAGTATTTTGTTGGCAGGAGAGAAATGGCGTACGGAAAAATACGGGAGCAATATGTTGGATATGAGGTATCGGGGATTTGGAGATGCTGCGGATAAGAGCGAAACGGAAACTATGCTGGCTGTTTTGAAATACCAGAAGAAGTCGTTGGTGTCGAGTGATCCGTATACTTTCCGGAATGAATTGATCCCGTTGATCCGGAAAGGCGAACTTTTCCTGATTGCTGCGGAAGCCAGTCCCAATGATACGGAAAAAGAACATTGGCTGGAAGCCTTGATCATCAATCGCGGCGGTTATCAGTTAGGGGATGTGACCGGCGATTTGGATGCCTATATTGATTTGGAATACAATCGGGAATTGTATGCGGAGGGACAATATTTTTATTATCTGAAACGGAACGGTGTCACTTCGTTGATGAAACAAGACGCAACGACCAAAAATGTGAGTGCCGGTTATTTCGTTTTGCCGATTCCGGATGCGGAAAGCGATAACAGAGTCGATTAACAGATAAATCAAACCATTATGAGAAAATATATTGTGATTTTATTGGGTTTGTTCCTGTGGAGTTGTTCGCAGGAGAAGATGCCTTTATACAATGGTAAAACCTGTATCTATTTTAATATCAAAGATCCTATAAGTAGTTCGGTAACGGATGAAATGAACTTTTCATTCGGATTGTTGAACGTTATGGATTCGGTGTTTCAAATTCCGGTCATGGCTACCGGCGATTTGGTTGACTATGACCGCTATTTCGATTTTATCATGGATTCGACTACGGCAACGGAAGGTGTGCATTTTGAGTTACCGGAGAAAGGAGTGATTCCTGCTGGAAAGGAAGTCGGTTATATCGCGGTGCCGTTACACCGGATTGTAGATGATGAAGAGATTTATCAACTGCATTTGCGTTTATTACCTAATGAAACGTTTGAACTGAATTTGCCGGAAGCTTATGTATCGTCGGATACGGTTGATTTGCTCCGGATGACCCTGAATTTTTCTTCATCTATTACGAAACCAATGATGTGGATGGACGCATATTTCGGTTATTTTTCAGTAGCTAAGTATAATGCTTTTTGTGACATATGTGGAAAGGATGCCAGTTATTGGGAAGGCAGGCCCAGTGCAATGCTTCATTTGGTTTTGGCCAATGTGATGAAGGCTTATATTGAACAGAAAATGCTGGAAGGCCCGGAGGCTGCTCTGCGTGATCCTTCCAATAAACAGGAAAAGGGTTATATGACGATGAGAGGGGTCAGTGGGTATATGAAAGTCCCGGATTCATGGCCCGATGTGAGCGGTGAGAAATAAAAAAGCAATGGATTGATTAAAAAAATAAACAAATGAAACGATATACTATTTTAGGAATATGGCTCCTTATTTTAACAGGAACGTTGTTTTCTTGTTATGATGACAAGGGGAATTACGATTATGACTGGGCACCGGAGGTCGTGCTGGAAGCCGGGAATAGCGGATTGGAAGATTTGGTTGTAAAAAGAGGGCAGCGGTTGACCATCAAACCCAATTTGAAGTTATTGCTTGGTACGGAAGGGACAGAAAGGGATACGGTAGAGTTCCGTCCGGAAGATTACACTTACCGGTGGGTGGCCTATCAGAGAGTTTTGGCTGCTGGAACTGTCGAATTAGCTACAACGCAAAACTTGGATACGATTATTGATTTACCTCTACTGACGGAACCGTATCGGATCCAATATACGGTTCGGGGAAAAAAGACGGGGGTGGATTATTCTTTCAGTTTTAATTTGCGGGTAGAGACCCGTTATGAAAGTGCCTGGTTGTTTTTGACGGAAAATGATGAAGGTATTGCCGATTTGACTTTATATGGAAAAGAGGTGGGAAATACCAGTGAAAATCCTTGGGTATATGAATACCATGTATTGGAGCGTTCCGGTTTTCCCTATCGGGGAGGCGGGGCGAAATTCGTTTATTATAATTCTTTTAATAACAAGAACTATCTTACGGTAGGAACTGGAGAAGGTTCCGGTTGGTTGGGAAAGAATGATTTGGATTGGAAAGAGACCCAGATGCTCCGTTATTTGATGGCAATGCCTAAAGAGTTGGATTATACGTTTGAAAAGATTGTTCAGAATGGAGTATGGTTTTTTATTGGCTC
>URJC01000180.1 GCA_900548135.1 uncultured Odoribacter sp.
CAATCCGTAGTCACGGTTGGTGATTGGATCATCACAATGATTTTAATGTGTATCCCCATTGTCAATTTCATCATGCTGCTGATCTGGGCCTTTAGTAGCAGTACACCAGTCAGTAAAGCAAACTGGGCAAAAGCTTCATTGATTTTTATGATTATAGGATTTGTACTCTTGCTGATTTTTTGGGGAACCTTCATGGGAATAGTTCTCGGAAACATGTAAGCAGTTATAAGATAAACTTATCGGGAAGCCGGTTTTACAGCCGGCCTCTTTTTTCAACTAACCCGAAAACGATTTGGAAAGATTCAGATCTGAGACAAATTCAACCTGAAAAATAATTAGTCTACCTGTAATATTCCTGACTTACGTTTTCTGTATATGTTGCAACTTCAAACTTGCCCCTGCTCGTTATCCTCTCATCTTTTATTCAAACTTTGGATTAAATTCTGAATTACTCTGCATTCCAATCACAAACTCTGAGTAAGTTTTTTCACTAATTTATATTTATTAAAAAATTCTTTCAAAATTACACGAAGGACAGTATAAGAAGGAATAGCAAGAATCATCCCCGGGATACCCGCCAGACTGCCCGCCATTAAAATGACCAAAAAAATTTCCAAAGGGTGGGCATGTACACTACTTCCGTATATAAAAGGCTGGAAGACAACATTATCCACCAACTGCGTCAATAACATAACAATAGTCATATAAATCAATACCGGAAGCATCTGATGATAGAACTCCATGTTCAAATGAAGTACAACTCCTACAGCCAAACCAAAACAAACACCAATCAGCGGACCAATATAAGGAATAACATTCAGTACCCCAGCCACCAAGCCAATAACCAGTGCGTTACTGAAATCGAGTCCCACTATAGTCAGGCCTATCGTATTCAGCGTCATCACTCCAAATACTTCCAGTAAAAGTCCGACAAAATAACGAACCAATAATTTTTGTATGGAATCCAACGCATTCCGGGCTTGTTCTTCGTAACGGGAAGGGACAATGGCCATAACCATGCCAGAAAACAAACGACTGTCTTTCAAAAAAAAGAAAGAAATGAAAGTAATGGAAAAAAGAGCTACAAAAATGTCACTCAAGGTACCGGCAACTGTACCAAACCAAGTCTTTAAGCTTGCAATATTCAAAATATCACTTAACTCGGCAGTGATATAGTTACTCACATCTTCCTCCTTATCAATCAACCCAAAATACTCCAGAAGACGTCCGGCATCCCTGATTGGACCATCCAATTGATTGACAATATTCGTGACACTTATATTCCCCAAAGACTGAAATTCCCGCACAGCCAAAGGGATGATCGTGCTAAATACCAGAATAAATAAAAACCATAAACAAACAATAGTAATGGCAGCCTTTAAGGTTTTAGATAAACAGCAACCCCGAATTTTGATTCTCCCTAATAAATCTATAATCGGCTTACCAATAAAAGAGATAACAGCAGCAACCAGAATATAGACAATTACCGAAAAGAAATACCACGAAAAGAATATAGCTATGAGTAAAGCTACAAAACCAAGAATATATTTTGTTATTGTATTCATTTTATCAATCTTCATTCCTCAAAAATAAAAAATTTAGACTGATTTTGTAAAAACATTTATATCTTTATTACGTTTATTTCAGATCATGTTATAAAACATAGCCTATGCTAAAACGCCTTTGGTACATATACAGCGATGGTTTTCATCATCTCCCCCGATGGGGTAAAATACTAATTGCTATTGTATTAGCAAAATTATTCATCATGTTCGTAGTATTCAAACTAATTCTAATGCCTAATTATCTGAATAGTCAGTATACGACTGACCAAGAAAAAAGTAACCATGTATTGAACGAATTAACTACTAAACCTTAACTTATGATAGCTGAACTTACAACTACTTCCCTGGTAGAATGGTCACGCTGGCAATTTGCCATGACTGCAATCTACCATTACATGTTTGTTCCCCTGACACTGGGACTTTCCTTTTTATTAGCGATAATGGAAACAATGTGGGTCAGGACTGGTAAAGAAGAATGGCTTCATGCCACAAAATTCTGGATGAAACTATTTGCCGTCAATTTCGCTATCGGGATAGCTACCGGTCTGATTCTGGAATTTCAATTCGGCTCCAATTGGTCCAACTATTCTTGGTTTGTAGGTGATATTTTCGGAGCCCCTCTGGCGATAGAAGGATTATTTGCTTTCTTTCTGGAAGCTACCTTCTTTGCTGTCATGTTCTTTGGCTGGAATAAAGTAAGCCGGAGCTTTCACCTGACCTCTACCTGGATGGTATTCCTAGGGTCTAATATCTCAGCCTTATGGATATTAGTAGCCAATGCCTGGATGCAGAACCCGGTAGGTATGGAATTTAATCCACTGACAGCCCGGAATGAAATGGATGATTTTTGGGCCGTTTTGTTTTCTCCGACAGCAATGAATAAATTTTTCCATACCATAACTTCAGCCTATACTCTATCAGCCTGTTTTGTTATTGGCGTGAGTGCCTGGTTTATACTGAAAAAAAGGCATTTTGAATTTGCCCGTAAAAGTATACTCCTGGCTTCTGTATTCGGTTTCCTGAGTATAATAGCCACGATATTCACCGGCGATACCAGCGCTCAGGACGTCACCCGTACCCAGCCCATGAAACTGGCTGCCATGGAAGGTTTAAACGAAGGAGGTAAAGGAGCCTCATTCACCTTGATCGGTTTTCCTACAGAAGATCCTGCCCTTCCCTCCTCCCGCATGCGTACAATAAAATACGGAATTACCATCCCCAAACTTCTTTCTTTCCTGGGATACCACGATTTCAATGCATATGTACCCGGTATACAGAACATCATAGATGGTTATACTTCCAATGACGGAACCATCTACCCTTCCCTATCCCAACGAATGGCCAACGGGCGTAATGCCATAGAAGCACTGAAAAATTACAAACTGGCCATTGAGACAAAAAACGACACACTGGTACAACAAGCTTTGACCACTCTACAGCAAAACTATCCCGACTTCGGTTATGGTTATCTGAATTCCCCATACGATGCAATCCCTCCGGTCTCGCTGGTATTTTATAGTTTCCGGATTATGGTTGGTCTGGGGATGCTCTTTGTGTTACTATTTATCCTTTCCTGGTGGTATGCCAAGAAAAGAAAATTCAATAAATTCCGTTTTATTCCCTACTTAGCTATTTTATGTGTGCCCTTTGCCTACATCGCTTCACAATGCGGCTGGATCGTAGCGGAAGTCGGACGCCAACCCTGGGTGGTACAGAACCTGATGCCTACCAACGTAGCCATCACCCGGATTGCTTCTGGTTGGGTGATTACCACTTTCTGGATGTTTGCCATCCTGTTTACCCTCCTATTAATTGCTGAAATCGGAATTATGTTCACACAAATCCGTAAGGGAGTGAAAGAACCCATAAACGAAATCAAGACACAAGACTAGTATCAGGCATATATCAAGCTATTACACAAACACCATCTGAATTCTAAAACTAAATATCATGGACTTAACTATACTGCAACATTATTGGTGGATTCTCCTCTGCATACTCGGAGGTCTGCTGGTATTTTTATTATTTGTACAAGGAGGACAAAGCTTGCTTTATACAATCGGTAAAACCAAAGACGAACGGGACCTCCTCGTCAATACCCTAGGGCACAAATGGGAATACACTTTCACCACCCTGGTTGTATTCGGAGGCGCATTTTTTGCCAGTTTTCCCCTGTTCTACTCCACCAGTTTCGGAGGCGCCTATGTCGTCTGGATGTTGATCCTGTTTTGCTTTGTACTACAAGCTGTATCCTATGAATTCCGGACTAAAAAGAACAATTTTCTGGGAAGCCGTACTTACGAAACATTCCTGATGATTAATGGATTTGCAGCACCCTTTCTTTTAGGGGCAGCGGTAGCCACTTTCTTTACAGGTTCCCCCTTCCGGTTAGGAATGATGCATGAAGTAGAATGGATGACCCCCTGGAGGGGACTGGATGCTCTTTTCGTAATCCAGAACTATTTCCTGGCATTGGCTGTATTTTTTCTGGCCAGGACATTGGCAGCTTTGTATTTTATCCTGACAATCAGTGATGAAAATATCCGGAATCGAAGCCACCGACAGGTGCTCTATAATGCCATTCCTTTTGTTGTCTTTTTCCTGCTTTTCCTGACCTTTATCCTGGCAGGTAATGGATATGCCATCAATACCCAGGGAAACATTGAACTGGTTAGATACAAATACTTTTTCAACCTGATTGAAATGCCCGCAAATACAGTCCTTTTTATCATCGGGGTCATCTGTGTCCTTTATGGCATCATCCGTACTCTATTATCGTCCAAATGGTACAAAGGTATCTGGTATTCGGGTACCGGAACAATCCTGACTGTAATAAGCCTGCTCATCATTGCCGGTTTTAATAATACGGCTTTTTACCCGTCTTCAACCGATTTGAATTCATCGCTGACTATATACAACGCTTCTTCCTCCTTCTATACCTTAAAGGCCATGTCGTGGGTTTCCATCATTGTTCCCATTGTTATTGCCTACATTTGGTACGCCTGGCGCTCCATGACCCGAAAAGCCATGAATACCAAAGAACTGGAAGAAACTGAAAATAAATACTGATCGCTAAAAGTTCAGAATCCGGCCTGCTATGGCCGGTATCCCTTTGAAAACTTATTCCATCACATGGTATAAGTTTTCTTTATGCCCCTATGTTTCGGGATATCTTTGCCAGGCTACACAATATTGTAGGCCGTCTCAAAAGCCTATGAAAAAGCATTACAGGAGGCCAAAAACAAGAAAAGGGGCAGTTCACTTTGGACTGCCCCTTTAGCCGTTTAACTGACTTATGATACTATTTTCAGTGCTTGTGTATCGGAGTGATGACTACATTAAATGTATAGTTATCATAAGGAAGCAAATATTGTGGCCACGGCCATCCCCCCCAACTATCTTTACAACCTAAACCCATTTGTTTCAAGTCAAAAGAAAGCGTAGTCAAATCGCGGGTTTTCAATTCACCGGAATGCCGCTGGTCTTTTCCCCGGCCATCATCAAGGTCTTCCTGCAAATAGGGCAGAGCTGAAGCAGAAAAAGGAACATCTGCACGGATCAATAATCCCCGTCCGTCAATATCGGTCAGTTTCCACCAACGGATATCTGTTTTCGTTCCGGATTCCTGCGGACGGATATAGGGATAATACTGATCCTTCACCAATTGCTGATACCGCCCGAGATGTTGGCTGAAATTACGGTCAGCATAATTCTCTACCGGTCCACGGCCATAATAATCAATCCGGTCGAAACTACCCGGCATCACCATCTGCATTCCAAAACGGAACAAATAAGGCATCTTTTCCTTCGTTTTATCCACGGTCATGGCTTCTGTAATGCGAATCTCACCCCTGCCATTGATTTCATACGTCATCCGCAATTGTGCCGCCACTGCCGGCAGGTCGTAATCCACCGTTACAAATACATGCCGGTCTTTCTGTTCCACCTTGAAACCTTTCTTTTTCATATCCGGATTCTTCCAGACCTGGAACCGATTGTGCAAGCCTGCTCCCATATCATTATCC
>URJC01000181.1 GCA_900548135.1 uncultured Odoribacter sp.
AAAAAATAATAATATGAACCAACAAATCGTAAACATTGATTATAAATGGTTGATGGAACCGACTGGTGATCCTTTTGCAGATGTTGGCGGTTATGCATTGAAAGAATTCGCTAAGAGATTTCCAGAGAAAAATATTTTGGAATTGATTGAAGAAGTTTCCAAAATCTATGTGAACCGCTGGGAAGCGAAGATTAATTCTTTTTTTCTGAATTCTAAGATTACTCAGCCAGCTTTTAAGGGAGGAAGAAAGATTGAGGAAACAATGAAATATTTCCAGGAGTTGCTGGAAGGAAAATCATCGGTAGGAACAGGATATTGCCGGATTACCGGACAGAAGACTCAATTGTTTGTTGCAGGTCGGGATAATTCGATCTTATCGGGTTCTAGTACTTTTGTCAACTTTCACCATACTTTCGAAGCAGGAATTATGGTGTCCAAAGAAGTATTGATCCGCTTTCATTTTGTGCCTTTGGCCTGTATATTACTACAAGGACGGATAGCCTTGATTCATAGTAATGATTCGCAACTGACAGAATTTTTTGCCACTGCTAATTGTAGTGCAAATCTGAGTGCAGTGGCAACAAATAATTCAGGGGGTATTCTGAAATCAGCTTGTAAGGCTCCTTCAACAGCTCTTTTCCGTTTTATTGATAAAGTCTTGGGGGATAGTTGGGACGAACGGGGAAAAAAGCATTTTTCTTTGACTCTTTATCATTTTACCAATTATTGTGCAAGTCCGGAAGTGCAGATTTACACGGTTCCCACTGAGGTATTTTCTTTTTACATTTTCACACAAAATGGAGAGTTTAAAGAAGAGTGGAACCGCTTTGTGGAAAACTATTACTGTACTGCAGAATACAAAGGGGCAAAGTACAATGAAGATTCGTTACAGATTGATTTTGAAAAGAAAAATCAGCGGGAGAGTATTCCGAGTGAAGTATATCAAAATTGGTCGAATCTGGTGTATAGTGGACTTTTGGACGGAAAATCAATATTGCCGTTTATGCGGAGTTGGAGCGAAAATCATACTTTGAATTTGAAAATAGTAGAAAAATATTTAACCAGGATCAGACATATGAAACAGGAGGCACAGAAAAAAATACTCGAATTAGCCGATTTTATGGTGAAAATAGAAGGCGAACATAAAATTGGGAAATGTATTCAGGAAATTAAAAATGCTAAATCTTCGTCAGCTTTAACCCGTTTATTAATTAATAAGGTGCTGGCAAAAAATTTGGAAATGCAAAATCCACCTATACTGACAGTCCAGGAGTGTTGCGAATATCTTTTTCCGGAAGAAGTATTTTGGAGGGATGTCAGGGATGTTTTCTTGATTGCAATTTATCAGAAACTTCATGAGAAAGGGATTTTTCTGAATGCTGTCGAAACAGAAGGAATTAATGAAGAAGAATTTGAAAGTATTAATGAATAAACCAATGGCTATGAAAAATTTGAAAACACAAGGATTTGTTCTTTTGGATGTGGATGTTGTGGCGTTGAATAATGCCGGAAAAAGCAATAGTACTCTAAATGATAATGGAGTTGCAACAAAAACCATATTAAAAAATGGCCGGACTTATGTGTATGTTTCTGGACAGGGCTGGCGTTATTGGTGGCGCGAAGCTTTGCAGAAGAATATGGGGTGGAAATTATCACCTGTCGTCCGGGATTCTAAAATTGCTTATACGAATGCAAATCCGGTGGTGTATCCGGATGATGATGTTTTTGGGTATATGCGTGCGGCTACAGAGATTGTAAAGAATGAAAAAGGAAAGGAAAAGAAGGAAAATATAACTGTAACCCGGGTATCCCCTTTGAAAAATTCTGCGATTGTTTCAGTTGCTTCGGTTACTGTCGCTGAAAATTGGTCAAGTATGGCCCGCCAGGAAGGAGATTCAGTGCCTTATACCAAACAGGAATATTGTGCGGTGATGAAAGGTATGTTCAGCTTGGATTTAAGTATGATTGGGACTTTTTCTAATTATAACAAAACCGGTTATATGAATCTTTCTGAAACGTTAAAGAAAGAAGCTTTGGAACAAGGTGCAACGGAAATCAATGATCCTTTTATGTATAATCAGAAGTTGATCCGATTGAATAAAGAAGTTCGGACACAACGGGCTGTCGATACAGTACAGGCATTGAAGTACATGAGTGGCGGAGCAATGCAGACGGATAATATGGGGGATGTTACACCTAAATTTATCATTTTGGCAACAACAAATACTGGAAACCATCCATTCTCCCATGTGGCTACTGCCAAAGGTGGATTTGATAAAACAGCACAATTGAATGTTGCCGGTATAGAAGAGGTCATTGAAGATTATCGGGATACTTTCATCGGTAAAGTGTTTATCGGAAAACGTTCTGGTTTTTGGGATGAAGAGGATGAAAATTTGAAAATTTTGGTTGAAAAATATAAAGATCTGGTGATGCTGGGAACAGTGAATGGAGCTATTGATGCTTATTGTGAACAGATAAAAAAACAATTGGACGAATGAAGTTTTATCGGATAGAAATCAGTTCTTGGACCGCCAGTTTTCGATATCCCAATATATTATCGGGGATTCAGCCGACACTTGAAGTGCCTCCATTGAGTACAGTACTGGGGTTAATCAATGCTTGTGCCGGAAAATATCTGGTACATGAGGGATTAAATATTGGATATTATTTTGAATATGCAGCAAAAGAAGTTGATTTGGAAACAATTTATCAGATAGAACGAACCGAAAAAAATACGCCAAAAAATGAAGTTAAATCCAATATCATTCGTAGGGAATTTTTATATGATTGTCGTTTGTATCTTTATTTGCAAGATGAAAATTTAGTAGCTTATTTCATAGAGCCTTATTTCCCCTTGTTATTAGGGCGTAGCTGTGATTTGGCTACTGTAGACCGGATACAGGAAGTAGAGTTGGAAGAGGTGAGGGATATGGATCAGATTCGAGGACAGTTGATTCCCTTCAGAGAAAATTTTCTGCCTGGAGTGATTCAGGCTCTGCCTCAATATTTTACAGATGAAATTCCGCGTCGGAATCTGGGAACAATTCCTTATACAATTGTTTCCTGTAAATCGGAAAGTGGTAAAACCAATTTGAGAGGGTACAGGGATATTGTTGACAATGGTGTGGTTGATATTTATTTACATCGTTTGAATATTGGAGATGAATGAAGTTGATTTTCAATTTCTAGCGAAGTCTTGTCCTGAGATAACGTTAAGTCAGCACATAGGAGATTGTCTGCATATTTTAAAACAGTTACAAATAGATGTTCCCAAATTACCTTTGGCAGATTCGGAACAATTTTGGAAAATATTATGTGTGGCTATTGTAATGCATGATCTAGGGAAAGTGCATACTGACTTCCAGTCTTTGTTGCGTAGTCTGAAAAATAACTGGCATCGGCAGAGACATGAGTTATTTTCACTCTGCTTTACAGAAGGTTTACAATTGCCAAAGGAGCAAAGGGATTTGATTGCTTTTGCAGTTGCAGGGCATCATAAACCATTGGATGAATTGTCTGATTTTGTAAGAAAGAATTATAAATCAGATGATTCGAATGGTTGGGAGAATATTTATGAGGAAGATAAAATGGAGTTCCGCGAAGAATTTCAAAAGATGGATCTTGAATTTGTGGAAGTTTTATTGGCTGACTATGCTATTCAGTGGAATAAGGATCAGAAAGAATTTGATATCGGAAAACAAATCCGGAAATTAAAACAATTCAGGATTGTTACTGATCAGGATTCATTTCTGGAGAGGTTATTATTAGTGGGAGCTTTAAAACAATGTGACCATCTGGCATCGGCAGGAGTAAAGATTTTAGGAAAGTTGGAGTTGAAAGATTTTGATTTTCTGTTTCGTTATACTCTGTATGCGCATCAGAAAAAGGCTTTTGAAAGTTCCGGTAATGTTATTCTGTCAGCAATCACCGGATCAGGTAAGACAGAGGCTGCTTTGTTGTGGTTACGGAAGCAGTTGGAGCAAAAAGGACAAGGACGTGTTTTTTATGTACTTCCGTATACGGCTTCTATAAATGCTATGTATGAGCGTTTAAAGCGAGATTTGGGAGATGAAAATAAAGTGGGGATGTTGCATGGAAAATTGGCTCAGTATCTGGAATTTCGTATGGCGGAAGATGATGATGTATTGGATGAAACACGGAAAAAGCAATTGCTTGATGATTTTAAATCTATGGTAACCCCTTTGAAAGTGGTGACTCCTTTTCAGTTATTAAAGTATCTTTTCGGGCTGAAAGGGTTTGAAAAAGGAATGTTTGAATGGTGTGGTTGTTATCTGATTTTTGATGAGATTCATGCCTATGATCCGAAGGTATTTGCTCAGATTATTGTGTTGTTGAAGTTTATGATTCGGTATATGGGTGCAGGGGTACATATTATGACGGCAACATTGCCTGAATTTATGCGTTATGAACTGGAAAATGCAATGGGAGACTATACGAAAATTGAACCTTCCCCTGAGTTAGTCCGGCAATTTCAAAGGCATCGGATTGTCGTAAAGCCTGGAAGATTGCAAGATTCTTTAGATGAAATTCAAATACAATTAGATCAGGGTATGCAGGTATTGGTGGTTTGTAACACAGTGGCCAAAGCACAACAGGTTTACCGTAATCTACATGCCAAACGGAAAGTTTTATTGCATGGTGCTTTTAATGGTCTGGATCGGTATCGGCATGAAAAATGCCTGAGAGAAGAACAAGTTGATTTGTTAGTGGGAACTCAGGCTATTGAAGTTAGTTTGGATATTGATTACGATTGTATTTATACAGAACTGGCTCCTTTGGATGCTTTAATTCAACGTTTTGGCCGGGTGAACCGGAAACGGAAAAAAGGATTATGTAATTGTTATGTTTTTGAAGAACGGAATGAAATAGATCGATTTATATATTCTGATGAGGTTGTTTTAGAGCGTACTTTGGCTATATTAAGGCGAATAGAAAAGGAAAACCAGGGGATTGTTCAAGAAATGTTTTGGCAAGAAGCGATTGATTACGTTTATTCAGACTGGAATCAAAAGTCAAGGGAGGAGTATGAGCAAACGCTGACTTATTTGGAATATGGTGTATTTCACGAATTATCGCCGTTAAAATATTCGGAACAAAGGGAACAGGAATTTGAAAAACAATTTACGGGAGTTCCTGTGCTTCCTTTATGCTTAAGAGGAGCGTATCAACTATGTTTGGATAATCGGCAGTTTGTTAAAGCTGAGAGTTTATTCGTGAATCTGAATGAAAAACGTTTTATAGGATTGGTTAAAAATCAACAAATTACAAAGGAAAGATTTGTTTTTGAGTATGATGACAATGATCAATTGTTTGATAAAAGTGTATATGTGATTAACCGGAAATACAAAGAAGAACTGGGGTTATTGATTGACGAACCGGATACGGAAGAAGATATTTTTATATAATTAAAATGATAGTAACAGCAACTCATATTAACTATTATCACATTTGCAAACGAAAATTGTGGCTGTTTGGGAATGGAATAAATATGGAGCAAACGTCGGATTTGGTTACGGAAGGAAAGCTGGTACACGAGACTTCGTATCCGAAC
>URJC01000182.1 GCA_900548135.1 uncultured Odoribacter sp.
TGGAAGAAGCTTTGCAATTGGTGGCTCAATCGGATGTGACTGTTGCTGTATTAGGTGGTTCTGAAAAAACAGTCCGGGAATCTTTTTCCCGGACCAGTCTGAATTTACCCGGTCGTCAGGAAAAATTATTACAGGCTGCTTATGCTACTGGTAAGCCGGTGGTTTTGGTGTTGTTAGACGGGCGTGCATCTTCTGTTAATTGGGCTAATAAATATATAAAAGGAATTGTACACGCCTGGTTTCCGGGAGAATTTTGTGGTCAGGCTGTTGCAGAAGTGTTGTGGGGAGACTATAATCCGGGAGGACGTTTGGCTGTGACATTCCCGAAATCTGTGGGACAAATTCCTTTTGCGTTTCCTTTTAAGCCCGGATCTGATAGTAAAGGATTCGTCCGGGTTTCCGGTGAGCTTTATCCTTTTGGATATGGACTGAGTTATACTGATTTTGCTTATGCTGATTTAAAAATTACTCCTGAAAAGGGAGGTGTTGGAAGTTGTTATACTGTAAGCTGTAAAGTAAAGAATACCGGGAAGGTGAAAGGCGATGAAGTAGTCCAGCTTTATTTACACGATGAATATAGCAGTGTGACGACCTATGTAAAAGTATTGCGTGGATTTGAACGGATTACATTGGAACCGGGAGAAGAAAAACAGGTAGAATTTGTGTTAACTCCTCAGGAATTGGGACTTTGGAATAAAGACAACCATTTTGTGGTGGAGCCGGGAACTTTTAAGATTTATGTGGGGGCGTCTTCAAAAGATATTCGGCTTGAAGGAACGCTGGAGGTGGTATAATGAGAGTGTCGGATACATATCTGGTACTCTCGATTTGGTGCTCGGCATGATCCCGAGTGATCCCTGGTTGCGGGCATCATACAGCGACCGGTAATGGTGTCCATCGCGGGTGGGAATCTGAAAGAAGTCTGCGGTAAAAGATAATATAAATGACTGCGAGCTTATGCCGAATGGCACGTGTGGTGGGGGAGAGGTCGGTAAATATGAGAGCAGGAGATAAACACCTGTAATTAGTATTTACCTCCTGCCCGGTTTGTGTTCCTATTCTATCTTTTCATAAGTTTAAAGGTTGTAATATTCCCAGTCTTTACTTTTATCATACATTTCTATCTTGACAGTTTTTAGGGTGAAATATCATAATAGTGTTTGGAAAATATTTTGGATTACGATCAGAACCGGAAACTGATATAAGCCCGCAACGAATTGGTTTGGAGTTTAAGTTTGGGGGATGGGAGTTCTTCTTCAGTTATTTCATCGTAATCGCCGGGAATAAGATTTTTGTATTTACCTTGTCCCCAACGGTTTTCTACTCCAATGGAAATAACCTTGTAAGAGAGTGCGGCTCCAACATTGAAAAACGTAGCGTAGCTGGTTCCGATTTCGTCGAGGTAAACGGCCGAAAAAGAAGGCGTAAACCTAAAGTAGGCGTTAATTTTCAGGTGTCCGACTGGATTGACAGTCAGCGATGGCCCGAACGACATACCGATTTCAGCGTGATGGATGTTTGTTGAACTGTCCTCGTCCTCATTGTAGTCGGTATAATCACCGTCATAATCGGAATCGTCATATCCGTATTCCTCGATTTTATACATTGCATAGTTCATGTCGATCCAACTCCAATCCAGTCCGAATTTAAGCATTCCGAACAAGGGCTTTTTGTGCAGATAATAGGTACGTCCCCAGCTAATCGACGCTCCCCAATCATTTTTCAATTCCTCCCCTTCTTCATCGGATAAGGTTGATTTTACATAACCGATGTTGAAATACTTTGCCCGGTTTTTCCAAATGGCACGATTCTGTTCTGCGTCTTTTTGTTGTTGTAATTGCGATGAAAGATTGTTGATGACTTGTTGCAGGGAATCTGCATTTTTAGAGATGGTTGTTTCCTGTGCCGATGTGCCAAGGTATAGGCCACCGAGACAGCATAGAAGGAAAATACATTTCATAAAAGATAGCCCATAAAAATCAAATGTTCTTCAGTACCCAAAAGAGACATTTACAAAATCAGAAAAGCGTGGTACTGGAAGCTTATTTCAGCAGTGAAGTTCTGGAATACTTAGCAATGCAAATAAGCAACAGGCCACGCCTGATCCACAAACGGACATGACGCGGCAAATTGTCCGCTTATTCCTTTGCTTGTTGAATTTTACAGCTTCCACTACAGGAATAAACTTACACTTTCCGTGTTCAATATGCTGTTGCAAATATAAGAAACATATTCGGAAAATGCAATTCAATCTTTCCAAGCTGTTGCAAAAACAAATTTCTGTAAAAAGTTTTTGAAAATTAATATTGACTTTGAATTATGTTTGTTCAATTTTGGGAAATCCTGTCTGTACTTTCATGTCCAGGCAGTCTGAAAAGCCCAAATCTCCCTTGTAGAATCAGATACTTGCTTTCAGTTTCCGATAGAAACAAAACCAATCGAGGGTATCCAAAATATATTTGGTACCCTCGATTTCATTATCCTTTTAATTTTGCTACCATTGCATCAGCAATGATTCTGCATTGTTCTTCGTCAGAAGGTTTCATGTTGCCCATCGCTTCGGAAGGTTCTGCTACTATTTCCCATTTGATTTTTTCGGCAAAGGTCTTGAAGCGGGGGATTGCACCACCACCCCACATTTTATTTCCGAAATATCCCAGGTAGTGATTTTTAACTCCCATGCATTCGAGCTCATTCAATAGCGTTTCCATGGTTGGGAAAATACCTCCGTTATAGGCACAGCTTCCGAGGATAACACCTTTGTAACGGAAGATGTCATTGATGATATAGGAAGGATGAGTTTTTGAAGTGTCGTGGATACGGATTTTCCGGATACCTTGTTCTGCCAGCCGGCGTCCGATGGCATCGGCCATTTGCTCGGTGTGTCCGTACATGCTGCTGAAAGCAATGACTACTCCTTCGTCAGTTTCGTATTTGCTCCATTTTTCGTATTTAGCAATGATGTCGCAGACATGACTACGCCAGATAGGACCGTGGGTTGCACAAATCATATTAAAAGTCAGTGTATTCAGCTTTTTTAGTGCAGTTTGGGCTGGCATACCATATTTTCCTACTATATTGGAATAATAACGGCTGATTTCTTCTTCGAGGTATTCCAAATCTACCTGATCGTCGAAAATGCCGCCATCCAAAGTTCCGAAAGCTCCGAACACATCTCCGCTGAATACGATGTTGTCGTTCGGAACATAAGTAACCATGGTTTCGGGCCAGTGAAGCATAGGGACCATATAAAAATAGAGGGTGCGTTTTCCCAGATTTAAAGAATTTCCCTCTTTTACTTCAAGCATTTCTGTATTCACGTCGTAGAAATTGCGAAGCATTGGAAATGTTTTTCCGTTTCCGATAATGGTCAGATTGGGATAATGGCAAAGGAGTGTTTTTATTGCACCGGAATGATCGGGTTCCATGTGGTTGATAATCAGGTAATCTATTGTTCTGCCTTTGAGTACAGCCTCCAGATTTTCCAGGTATTCGTCCATGTGGCTCCGTTCAACTGTGTCGATGACAGCCACTTTCTCATCGATGATTACATAGGAGTTGTAAGCGACTCCTTTGGGTAAGGGCCAATAGTTCTCAAAAATATGTGTCCTTCTGTCGTTTACTCCGATCCAATAAATGTTTTTTTGGATTTCTATAGCACTGTTCATATATTATTGTTTTATTTAATGGTACTGATTTTTATGCAACAAAGTTATAAAAAAGGTCGTTATCTGTTGTTGATAACGACCTTTTCATTTAGAATGATTATTGAATTTAAAATTCAGAATCTAATCTTTTACATTTATTTAATTCCCAATTTCTTTTTCAAGTCTTTGGGGAGCGCATCTTTATGAATCATAATGGAAGTAGTTTTGTAAGCTACAAAAGGATAAGAAGCGTACAGATAACCATTGTATTTTCCGTAATTCCCCCATGAGTTCTTCACGATAAAATATTTATTACCGATTTGGTCAACTGCTTTTCCTACGACGTGCATACCGTGGTCGTCGGTTGTCAGTTTGTTATCGAATTCTTTTTGACGTAACTCTTGGGTAATTACTTTTTCTTTGCCTGGTTTTTTAGCAATTTCAGCCTGTTGTCTGTCTTTTGGCAGTTTTACCCATTTAGCAATTTCTGCATCGCTCATTTCTTTCACATTGATATCCGGAACTACTGCCAGGCCTTCGCGGGTGAAACCGATTTCCGATACGTCAGACCCCCAGGCGAAAGTGTAACCTTTGTCGATTGCCTTATCCAGTACGTCCATCATTTCTTCCAACGGAATGTTGTATGACATTTCACCAATCCAATTGTCTTCAACTTCTAATGGAAACTGGGTATAAAAAGGATGATGGGTAAACGAAGTCAGGCTGATATAATCGTCCATATTTAATCCGCAAGCTTCTGTGGCAAAAGTTTGTGGGGTATATTCTTTACCTTTCCAGGTGAATTTTTCCGGTTTTTCTCCCAGATAGGCATTCAAAACACTTTCGTATCCTTTCATCCAGGCGGTACTCAGTTTTTTGTTTGAATTTTTGATGACTGCATTGGCATAACCGTAAAGCACATCATTTAATTCGCCGTGTACATGTACATCTTCACCATAATTCAGGCCTTTATACAGTTCCAAAGGTACAATACCATAATTTTTAATGGCCCAGGTAACATCGGCAGAAGCTCCGCCTTGTCCGAAATTGACGTGTCCATTCATGCGGACGTATTTGTCTGCTTTGCCACGATACGTGTTCCATACGACGTACAAGGGAGATAAGCTGACAGAATCTTTGCCTAAACGCATCATTTCAGATTCCAAAAAAGAAATGGTTGACCATGACCAGCATGTACCAGCCCGATCCTGTGATTTCACAACTGTTGTCGGAAGACGTTTAACATCGGTGAATTTGTAACCTTCATCCGCTTTTTTGTCCTGTGCATTAGTCCATGTTGCAAATGCTAAAAATAACCCTGAAGTTAAAAAGGCGAGTTTTCTCATATTTGTAATTGTTTATTTTGTTTGTTAAAAATTATCCAACGTTTGCACGGAGTCCAAAGGTAAACAATTGAAAATTGAAATTAATAGGTTGGAATAGATTTCCTTTATTTTTAAGAAAAATTTAACCACTACTGAGATTTCATATCAGATATCCGTCTTTTCAGTTCCGATTTTTTCCCAAAGATTGATTTTTTGTATAAAATGGTATTTCTGATTACATGCCCAGATAAAAATAAGGCCTGCAATAAGCATCATAAGCGTGTCCACCCAGGAAGCTGTAGGATGGAGGTCTTTGAATAGAGCATGGGTTTGCAGGGTGGAAGCATCGGAAGTGATAGTGATGGCGGCTAAAATATTATTGGCCATGTGTAATCCCAGAGATAGTTCCATACCATCATCTTTGACAGCTACGAATCCCAGAATGAGTCCCATCAGTATGTATTGGGGTAACGCTACCCATATTCCGAATTCTTCCACTTCCGGATTGGCTCCGTGTAACAAACCGAAAAGAGTTCCTGTAAGCAGAATGGCAATCCACCGGTATTTGAAGAGTAGTGCAGACCATTGCATCAAATAACCCC
>URJC01000183.1 GCA_900548135.1 uncultured Odoribacter sp.
CAACTGATTTAAAAACCTCACTCAATAGTGCACTCCGGGAATTTGATGTTCCTGTGTAATGATCAATTATATAAATGAACAGCATGAATAAAATCAGAGCAGCCGTTGTAGGATACGGCAACATTGGAAAATATGTAGTAGAGGCGCTTCAGACAGCCCCGGATTTTGAAATTGCAGGTATTGTCCGCAGAGATATTACGCATATACCTGAAGAAATTAAAACCTATACCGTAGTAAATGATCTGAAAAATCTGGATGGGGTTCAGGTTGCCATTTTATGCACCCCTACCCGGAGTGTTGAAGCCTATGCCTCTGCCGCATTAAGGTTAGGTATTAATACTGTCGACAGTTTTGATATACACACACAGACAGTCGATCTTCATCGTACTTTAGGTAATATTGCCCGCCAACACCATGCCGTATCGGTCATGTCTGCCGGCTGGGATCCGGGCAGCGATTCTGTTGTACGTGCATTACTGGAAGCTTGTGCCCCTAAAGGATTGACATACACAAATTTTGGTCCCGGAATGAGTATGGGACACACTGTTGCAGTTAAAGCCGTAGAAGGAGTAAAAGCAGCCCTATCCATGACCATACCAACAGGCACCGGCATTCACCGCAGAATGGTGTATATCGAATTAAAAGACGGATATAAGTTTAATGAAGTTGCCCGGAAGATTAAAAACGACCCTTATTTCATCAACGATGAAACTCATGTACTTCAGGTAGAAAATGTCGATGACCTGTTAGATATGGGACATGGCGTAAACCTTACCCGCAAAGGAGTTTCAGGTAAAACCCAAAATCAGCTGTTTGAATTCAACATGCGGATTAACAATCCGGCATTAACTGCCCAGATTATGGTTTCATCTGCCCGTGCCTCTATGCGTCAACAACCCGGTTGCTATACCCTGATTGAGATTCCTATGGCCGACCTGCTATATGGTGAACGTGAAGAATTGATCAGACACCTGGTATAAAAACTCATCAATTTTACTATTTGATCGTTAGCCTGTCTAAAAGCTCAACACAGAGCCTTCGTATAGGCCAGCGATCAAATACATTATGAATCATACTGAAGTCAACCCGAAGCTTCAGATTTCCCGTCAATACAATAAAATATGAAAAAAGGTTTATTATATGCTATTTTTGCCTCTGTATTATGGGCAATTGTCAATCCATTTATCAAGCAAGGATTAAGCTATGATTTTACTCCCATGAACTTTGCAGGGTTACGGTTCACCATTGTGGGGATTATCTTATTCGTCTATACCTGGCATAAGGGGATGTGGACAGAGATCAAAGTTCACCGGAAATTATTTCTGAACCTGATATTCATCAATATGTTCTTCGGATATTCTGCATTTTATTTTGGTGTTGACTTCGTCAGTGGTGCAATTTCTTCCATTGTGATGGGAATGACACCTTTAATCAATGTCCTGTTGGCTCACCTGATCGCCACCAATGACAAATTGAACAAATATAAAGTAATTAGTCTTTTAATCAGTCTGGCAGGTCTCTTATTGATCGTAGGCACAGGTAATGACGGGGCACCGCTTACCTGGAAAGGCATTACCGGAATCGCTCTTCTCTTGCTAAATATTATCCTGCAAGGTTATTCTGCCATCTCCGTTTCTGAAGAAAAAGGTAAAATAGGTCCTGTATTCCTGAACGCCGTACAAATGTTCTTCGGAGGTTTGATGATTTATGGAGTAGGATTAGTCACTGAAGGATACCATAGTTTTATTGGTAAGCCTGCCGGATTTTACGTGAGTCTGGGAACCCTGATTTTTATATCGGTTTTTGCTTTCAGCTTTTGGTTTATTGCTTTACAAGACAAAAATAGCAAGGTATCCGACATCAACATGTGCCGTTTGATTAATCCCATTCTGGGAGCAGTACTCAGTTGGGTGATGCTAACCGGAGAATATCCGACCTGGAGTACCGTCTCCGGTATGTTGATTATCGTTAGTTCACTGGTTGTTTATTTTAAAGGCAAAGAGATTGCGGACAAGATAAAAACTTATAAGCAAAAAGAGGTAAACTCAGTCAATCCCCCTGTGCAATCTTAACGATTAAGCACAGGGTACTTATTATTAAAACGATACCCAATACCCAGCATTAAGAAATTGGGAGTTTGAAAATTCTTCAGGCTATAACCGATATGGAGAAATGAACTGCGGGTAACTGCTATTTTCAGTACCAACATTTGATAGAAAGCCTCAAGATCCCCTCCCCGGTGTAATACATTCGATCCCATACCTACGCCTACGGTAAAATAAGGCATAACGAATTCAGCCCGTCCGGATACGCCTAATGCAATTTGTGCATTGAAAGGGGGTTTTACAAACCCCTGCGGAGTATCAGGCGATTCTTTTACAAAAACATTAGCGCTGGCATCATAAACTTCGTCTAAAGCTACCCCGATACGAAATTTATAACTCACATTGTACATCGCAGACAGACTGATTCCCAAAACTTTATAAGCCAAAGGAGAAGGTATAAACTCATCTCCGGAAATATACCCCTTCCTCCGCCAAGAACCAAATACCACCAAATCATAACTCATATGCCGGGGAAATTTAGGTATATACATCCGGCTGAGCGGATTTGTAAAGAATTTATTCATTCTGTTAAAATGATATACCAATCCCATCTTTACCCCAATCATATTAATACCTGCATTAGGAAACCGGGTATTACCATTGGAAAAATGAGTAAGGGTCACTCCTGACCTTAAATCAAATTGCGGTGAAAGAAGCCAATTTAAATAAAAATTCGTATTTATATAGGCATTCATTTTAGATCCCATCATGACATTATACTTATTACTTTCGGGATCATAATGCTTCCACCCTAAGGATAAACCAAAATTCCATTCATAATTGAAAGACAAACGGGGTGTGAAACTAACGATGCGTGCCCCCTGAAACAAATAAAAAGCAAGTGGATTTCCTAATTCGTTCCTATTTCCAAAAGTATAATGGCCAACTCCTATTCCCTGGTAAGCTCCTCCATAAATCCGGCTAGCCAAAGTATTCGGATGAAATTGAAAAGAATATTTCAGCTGAGTTGCCCAATAACGGTTAATCGCCTCGCGCTTATCATTAACACCCCGTAAAAATGAATTTGTCGGGAAAACATATCCCGGCCGTATTTCCACTCCCAAATTGTGGATAAAACGAGGATGATGAGATAAAGAATCCTGCATTACAGGTAAGCTACCAGACGGTACAGTTACCACAGCAGGCAATAAAGAGGTTGTCAATTTCGTTTCTTCCGCTACTAATTGACCTAAAAAGAAAAACATCATTACTCCCCAAAGCACAACTCGCCAAATCCTTATTCCGTTCTTCATAAATTTTTGATGACCTTTATACAACCCCGGAATATATCCGGAAATATTTTGCAAATATAAGGTTAGCATTTGAAATCCAGCCCCTATTTTCCATTTTCTATTATTAATATTTTTTTTCTTAAAAGATGGGAATAATTTTATTTCATTAATAAACACAGAGTTATGAGATCGATGTTCAACGTTTTATTCTACCTGAAACGCAATGCTCCGAAGAAGAACGGGCTCGCTCCTGTAATGTACCGTACTATGATAAACGGCAAAGTCTTCTAATTCACCTGCAAGCTGGACATGAAAGAGAAGTCATGGCACGTGGAATCAGGCCGCAATATCGCTGCACAAGAAACCGACCGCATATTGGGCAAAATCCGTGTGGGCTTTCTGACCAAAGAGGAAATCAAGCGATTGACCGACAAGACGTTCAAGGAAACGAGTTACACGCTGATCCGTGACCTGTTCATCTTCTGTACTTTCACGGGATTGAGTCGGGCGATATGGCAAACCTTACCCAAGCGAACCTGCAAACCTCGTTCAACGGGCATTTGTGGTTGAATACCAACTGTCAGAAGACGGATGTCGAGACCAATATCCGGTTGCTGGACAATTATAAGGCCGCAATTCCACCGGATACAATGTACAAACTCGGTGCAATCGGCATAGTAAGTATGCGGATACAACGGAAATTTACTTTAATGATCGGAGAGCCGACGCTCTCCGGTTTTGTTAACGTCGGCTAACAGCAAGGTATGTATTGAGTTATTCGATACCTTCGTTTTCCGTATCTTATAATCATTCGGGGTTTGTCCTACTACTTTTTTGAACAACCGTGTAAAATGTTGCGGATATTGAAAGCCCAATTCATAAGCAATCTGGCTGATGGATTTTTCCGGATTCAATATACATTCTTTGGCTATATCCATTACCTTGAACTGTATGTACTCTTGGGCTGATTTTCCGGTCTCTTTTTTAATCAGGTCACCGAAGTAATTGGGCGATAAGCATAGTTCGCCTGCACAATACCTGACTGTCGGCAGACCATTCTGTTGTGCTTTTCCCGACTGGAAATAATCGTCGAGTAATGTTTCAAAGCGGGTCAGCACATCATGATTGACCGGCTCCCGTGTAATAAACTGCCGTTCATAAAAACGCAGGCAGTAATCTAGCAACAGTTCAATGTTGATAGCAAGTAGTCGTTTGCTAAGACGGTCGATAGCGTGTTTCAACTCATTCTGAATCTTCTCCAAGCAGTCGAGAAACAAATTTCTCTCCCGTTCCGACAAATGCAGGGCTTCATTCACCTCATACGAGAAATAGGAATACTCCCGGATATTGCGACCGAGCGATGTTCCTCGTATCAGTTCCGGATCGAAACAAAGCGCCCACCCTTGAGGCTGAAAAGTCTCTCCCGTATCTTCCACCCCGATTACCTGTCCGGGAGCAAGACACACGACAGAGCCTTTCTGATAATCGTAACGTTGGCGTCCGTAAACCAATTCGCAATTTTTCTCGTCTTTCAGAAATACGACATAAAAGCTGAAGGTATGTCTCATGTGCTTCATCGGCTTCGCTTTCGATAAGTCGATTACACTCACCAACGGGTGCAATGTCTCCACCCCCAGCATATCATTATATTCTGTAACGGTTGTAATATTCAACAGTTCTTTATTCATGATTATGCTTTGTTATTTTTCTGACAGCAAATATAAGAATTACCTTGTTTGCCAATCTCATAAAAGGTCGGAATCCGTAATTTCGGTAAGATACTCTGTAATCGGGTTAAGGCCGGGCAATCGGCAATACCGTAATTTTGCAACTACTAAGAATAATAATTAAAATAATAAGATTTTAAAAATGAAACGAGATGTAATGATATTGACCGGAGCCGGTCAGATTGGTATGGCAATAGCGCGCCGCATGGGCTATGGAAAGAAAATAGTTGTAGGCGATAAAAAACGGGAAAACGCGGAGGATATTGCCCGAATCATAAATAATGCCGGGTTCGATGCAGTACCCGTTAAAATGGATCTTTCATCCAAAGAATCCATATTAAGCTTGATTGCCGAAGCCCGGCAATACGGTGAGATTTCGATGCTCGTTAATGCAGCGGGCGTATCACCGTCACAGGCTTCGATAGAAAACATATTGAAAGTGGACTTATACGGAACAGCCGTTCTGCTTGAAGAAGTCGGTAAAATTATCAAAGAGGGCGGTACCG
>URJC01000184.1 GCA_900548135.1 uncultured Odoribacter sp.
AATAACTTATCCGGAAGATTTAGGTATAGCCGAAAAACTTTTGTCACAACGTCATCCATAATTATTTTTGCCAACACCCGATGAAAAATATTATATTCATTCTCAGTTTTCTGACAATCACCCTAAATAGCATTGCCCAACGGCAACATGAATACAAGGTTTCTCTTTCCGGCCAAATTGCAGATAAAAAGAACCTGCCCATGTGGGCTACCACCAACAAATTCGGTATCGTGCCTGACAGCAGAGGTGGTTTATTGCAACTAGGCTTTTTTTCAGATTTCAATACTCAAAAAAAAATCCGGTTAGCTTATGGAATTTCGGGTGTCGGTTACTTTACCCAGGCAAAAAACAAAGCTATACTCGATGAATTATACATGAGTGCAAAATGGGAAAAAATCCGGTTAGACGTGGGTATGATACATCCCGATATTGACTTCAACGGAATCTCGTCCCAAAACGGAAACATCGTGTATTCCGACAACAGTCGTTCGCAACCGGGTTACAATCTCCGGACAGATTACATCAGGATTCCGCTGACAGGTGATATACTGGCTTTTAAATTCAACCTGTCTGACCGGATGATGATTGATGACCGATACGTTCATCATACCCTATTACATAACAAATCCCTGTACCTGCGTATCAGCCTGAGCCAGCGTATCGACATCAGTGTCGGTCTGGATCACTGGGTGCAATGGGGCGGAGATTCACCCATATTTGGCAAACAACCCAGTTCTTTCAGGGACTATGTCAGAATTTTCTGTGCCCAGGGAGGTGGAGAAGGTTCCACCCGGAGCGACAGTATCAATGCCCTTGGCAATCATTTAGGACGTGAACACATCCGTATCGACTATAAAGCAGATCAATATACCTTGTCTTTTTACCACGATATTCCTTTTGAAGATGGCTCCGGCAGCCGGTTTGCCAACATTCCGGACGGAACCTGGGGATTCTATTATGGCAGTAAAGATTCAAAACAGTGGGTCAGTGACGTGATGTATGAATTTGTTTATACGAAAGATCAATCGGGTCCCCGTCATGACCGTCCTGCAACGCCGGAAGAACAAGACAAGCAAGACCCGCACGATCCCTTTTACGGGCATATTATTCTCGGTGGAAACGATAATTATTTCAACAACGGAGAATACATGAGCGGCTGGACCTATTACGGACGTATCATCGGCACACCGTTCATCACCCCAAAAACACCTAATGACCAAGGATTAACCCTTGGCACATACAACAACCGTGTCATAGCGCATTACCTGGGCATACAAGGTTATATTGCCCGTAAGCTTCCTTACAAACTCCGTCTTGCCTATTCACTAAATTACGGCACTTATATGTCTCCGATCTCCCCTAAGGCGGAACAATTTTCTTTTGGTCTGGAAACAGGTATACTCCACAGTACCAAGCTACCTTTCAATCTGGATTTAGGGATATACGGACTACTTCCCAACAATTTCGGGGTGTCACTAAAATTCAGCCGGAATGGAATCATTAAATAATTTGGTCTCCGGCTAATTATTTAATAATTTTGTCAGTAGTAATTTTAAAGGGGAAATGACACAAGCGACACTTATAGTATCTACTTATAATCGCCCAGATGCATTGACTTTATGTCTGGAAAGTATCTTACATCAAAATATATTACCTTCGGAGGTTATCATCGGAGATGATGGTTCGACAGAAGAAACCCGGAAGGTGATCAACAGGTACCAGAAAAAATTTCCGGTACCTTTAATTCATGTATGGCAGGAAGATAAAGGGTTTCGTCTGGCAAAAGCCCGGAACAAATGCCTGGCAAAAGCCAGCTATGAATACATCATTCAAATCGACGGGGATCTTATTCTGCACCGTGATTTTGTAAAAGACCACCTTGCTTTTGCACAAAAAGGCTTCTATATCAAAGGAGGAAGGGTCAATATCACCCAACGGCTTACTCAAAAATTGTGTCAAAGAGGCCGTTATTTCCATCCGAACATTTTCACTCCCGGATTAACCCGCCGTGAAAATTCATTGCACATGCCTGCTATTGCCCGTTATCTGGCACCCCGCCGTAAAACAAAACCCAGTTTAGGATGTAATATGTCTTATTGGAAAGAGGATGCCGTTCTGGCTAACGGGTACGACGAATTTTTTGTCGGATGGGGAGGCGAAGATTTTGATTTCGCCATGCGCCTGTTTCATTTGGGAAGAAAAAAATTAGCCCTGAAGTTTGCCGGCATCGTATTTCATCTCTGGCATAATGACGTACATATGGAAAACCGGGAAAAAAATTTTGACTACTATGATGCTCAGGTAGACAAAAAAGTCACCCGCTGTGAACAAGGCCTGGATCAATATCTCAATGCAGGAGGGCAAGAGTCATAACACTTTTGCCATAATCTGATTTTCATATGCCGCATCATGAAACTCTTCATGGACAGGTATATATTTCGCTTCATTGACATGTTTCCCGTTAATCTTGATTTTATCTTTTGCCTTTCGCAGAAACCATTCGTATTCCACGTCCAGGTGGCCAATATCAATCGCCCAAAAACCTTCACGTGCTAAATCATAAGCCAAAGCCGTTGCTGTCTGTCCCAAGGCTATCAGGATTAATTTTTCCTTCCCCAGTTTCCTGGCCCACTTCATGATCTCATCATACTTTGTATAGGCATCTTTTGCCGGAGCTATTACCCGCTGTATGCTCCGCATATTATCAAACAAATCATTATTCACCCCCAAACGGCTATACTCGCCCTCAATCAACAAAACATCCCTCTGGTCCCAAATCTGCTTTAACTTTTTCAAATACCCGCCACAGACACGTTTATCTTTATATGCAAAATAAAACCTCGTAACATCCGTATTATAATACACCCTGCCAGGTTTCAGATATTTTTTCCAACTGTTGAACGTTTTACTGAAAAAAGCAATCCAAAATACTTTTGTGCGCAAGTTCAAATTTTTTTGGCAAATCCCGGCATAAGGTAAACAAACGATATGTCCCGGAATTTCCTCTGCCAGTATTTTCCGGAGCTTTTCCGCCAGAGAAGGATCATAATGACAAAAACCGTTGCCGCCTCCCATGATCACATTGAATTCCCCGTCCCCATAACGGCTAACGGAACAATGATCTTCCAGAATCTTATCCAATGTTTCGTCCATCGGGCGTATATCAGGCAATACACCTGCACCACGCATCACCTGCCGATAACGGCTATTATATTTCAGGTAACGGATTCCCAATTCTAACCTATAAAATATTGTTTTCATACAATTGATTTAGTTTGCCTCCTTTTCTGCTCTGTTTGAATAAAACATTCCAGACAAAAGAAAAACAGGGCAAATAAAAATAATATCAACGGAACAGAATCCATCAAAGCAATCAACAAACAGGTATTATTAGCTATCACTAAAGCGATGATTAAAGCAATAACTAAAATGGAATATTTCCTCTGTTTCACCATGTTCCATAAAGGAACAAAAAAATAGAAACAAAGGAAAAACAATCCGGGAATTCCCCCCAGGATCCAAAAATCCAAAAAAGAATTATGAGTATTCCTCAAATCAGTGATATTGGTATATTGGGATTGCTGGTACCATTCCCTTACCCCATATTTTTTATAAAGCCCCAATCCGAAGAGGCCCCATTCCTTAAAACGCGCAAAATCCTCAGTCCACATAGCCATCCGGGGAGCAACAGTACCTCCCGCAAGGATTTCTCCTTCCGCCAATGTCGCGATATCCGCTTTCATTTCCTGCATACGCAATTTGAAAGATGCAGGTGCCCCCCAATAAGCAGAAATAAGTAAAAATAAAATCCCTCCCAGAAAAATAATCCGTTGCCGGAACGAAAACTTCCATAAAAACACGGCCGACAACAGACAGAAACCTGCACCAAAAGCCAGTATAGAAGCCCTGGTGACTGTAAAAGATAAAAACAATAAGGAAAAAATGAAAATAATCAAACAACTGATGAAGGTTGCCCTTCCAGTCCTAACCCAGACACAATGGAGTAAATAAAAATAGGAAACGATACCTGACACAGTCAGATAAAAAGCCTGGGGCTCCAGTAATACAAAACCTTTCAAAAGTTCCATATTACTGCCAAACCGTGTTGCATATATCATCTGTAAGGTTCCTGAAAAGTCAGTGAAAATGCCTGTCCCGGTGATATAAAAGAATTTTACTGCATTGAACACTAAAATCCCCCAGCAAAGAGCAAGTAAAAAACATTTCAATAAAGATACGGTAATCCATTTCTTCATCGAAACCACATAAACCGGGATAAAGAAAAAATACAACATCAACAATTCCACCGTGCTCCAGGAAGCTTTATATGGCAAACCTCCCCAACAAAGAGAAAGCAAATAATGAATACACAAATAAATCACCCCTATTACCGGCAACAATAAATAATTTCGGTGCCGTCTGGCTTCCTGCCAAAATCCGTTCCAGTCTGCAATCAGATTCAATACCAAAGCAACAACCAAAAGAGCATAAAATACACTATGATACAGCACATTTATACTTCCCAACAAAAAAGCAATACCAACAAATATCCCATTTCGAAGACTCCGGCTCATTTTTATTCCTAATTTAATCCGGACAAAGATAGTTATTTTAACGGATTACCTGAATCCATCCAAAATTTATTATTTTTGTCTTTTAAGTATATACACCATTCGAAAGTCCAGTATTAGACCTTTTGAAACCACCAATGATAAACGCAACAACCATGCAAATCGGATTTGACGCAAAGAGACTTTACAATAATTTTACCGGTCTGGGAAATTACAGCCGCACATTAGTGCAAAATCTAAACCATTATTTCCCGGACGACAGCTATTATCTTTACACTCCTAAAATCCGGCAGGACATCACCACCACCCCTTTCCTGGATAACCCGGCATTTCATACCATTTGCCATCCCGGAATATTGAAAAGCTTATGGCGTTCTTCTCTTATAAAAAAGGACCTCAAACGGGACAAGATTGATATTTATCACGGTCTCAGTCATGAAATTCCCCTGAATATCGCTAAAACAGGTATCCGTACTGTTGTCACCATACACGACATCATGTATCTTGCCTATCCCGATATGTACACTGCTATTGACCGCACGATATACAAATTCAAATTTCAATATGCCTGTCAACATGCAGACAAAGTAATTGCCATCAGCGAATGTACCAAACAGGATATTATCCGTTATTTAGGTACCCCGGAAAATAAAATCGAGGTTATTTACCAGGCTATCCAACCCACTTTTTATACCCGTCAACCGCAGGAACAAGCCAAGCAAACCATACAAAAATACCAGATACCTTCAGACTTTCTATTATATGTCGGGGCGATCAATTCCCGGAAAAACTTGTTGGGGATAGTAAAAGCACTTGCTCTCCTGCCCCGGGAATATCAGATTCCGTTAGTGATCATCGGAAATGGACATCAATATAAAGAGGAAGTATTGAAATTTGCTGCCCGGGCTCATCTGTCAGACCGGCTGATACTCCTCCCCAATCTTCATGATCCGGTGGAATTACAAGCTTTTTACCAACAAGCCTGTATTTTTCTTTT
>URJC01000185.1 GCA_900548135.1 uncultured Odoribacter sp.
GCCCAGATAGAGGCTTTCCGGGATGTTCTCTATACTTTACGGACCGAAGAAATAGAAGATTGGCTGATCAGCCTTGAAAAACGGGAAATCAATCTTCCGGAAATCTTAAGGCAGGAAGCTATTGAAATGTGTTAACCCTGAAGTGCTCCTCTTCTCAATACTTCATGCCCAATCTTACATTGCAAACAACGGTGGCGCTCGCAAAATTCTTTTGTCAATTCAATTAATGCCTGGGTTTGTAAGGCAGAATCAAATGAAAATCCCAGTTTTTTCCATCCCCTGACTATATAATTATCCTCAGCGTCACATTTTTCAAGCCAATCCAAAGCCTTCTCCACCAAACGTTCTTCCCCTCTTTTCTTCCCATATAAAAAAACAAATGGAACCACTGCATTAATAATCAATACTTTCTTCATTTGTTCTCCTAGGTGATGGGCTTGTTTTTGTACTAAAATCCCTGGTCGGTAATGCTCTTCCCAATATTCCGATACGCCCACATCAAACAAATTCAGAAGCGAACTCATATCAACAGACTCTAGTATTCTGGAAAGTAAAGTCCTGTATCCTCTTAAAAAAGAAGCTAATAATGCTAACCGTAAAGTCGGAAAAACAGTTGGACGAACACGCATAAATTTCCAAACCTCCGGTGACATTTCAGTTAATGTATGTTTATTTTTCAAATAATTGAATTCTTTTTTCAATTCATTCACATACGAATCCTCCGTTGTATTTCTTAATAATCCGGCGCATCCTAACAGCAAAGACTCTAGCAAGCTTTGTTTATCAGCATAACGCAACAAAATCCGGTAAGGCAAATGCAAAGAAAGTTGATAAAATGGGCCTGCATTTACATTTCCTCCCCAATATTTACACAGCAAACGATAGAAACCTTCTTCCCAATCATTATGAAGCTGTTGAAGCATATCCTGAATGTCAGAACATTTCCGTTCCAACCGGCTAATTGCCAAACTTTGTAGTTCAATCCGGAAAAAATGCTGATCGATCAACTGTAACTGATGCCTGCAACCAGGTACCCTCCTGTTTTCTGAAATATGGAGATATTCTTCATACAGGTGATCTGCATACTCCAGAATGATCGTTTCCACCTCCATTCCCCGACTGTTATATATTTTCATATCGGCTTCCCGTACAACTGACAAAATCACATTATCATAGGCAGGATCCGTATGATGCCTGTGTTGATACCAATCGCTATTATAAAAATGAACTTCTACATTGCCAGCCATTTCTATCTCTCCGATACTTATTCTGGCATTAAAAAAATCAGGTCCGGCATCCCGATTTTGTCGTCCCGGATCTAAAATTTTAACTTCTTGTCCGGAAACAGTAACAAAAACCCTGTTTTTGAATAAAGCATTCGCCCAGATATATTGTAAGAATTCTTCCTTCATACGACTCTGTTTAGATGATGATTTAACACTACCATAAGATAACCTGACCTTAGAAGTCGCAAACGAAATTTATACAATGATAGCAAAAAAAAATGAATTTTTCCCTTAAATTGTACTACCTTTGCAAGACTTAGGTTAGTTATTTTAAATAGTGCTTTAAAATTATGGAAGAAAACACATTTATCCGGGACAAAAAAGACAAAATGCTGATGATTTTGATTGCAGTGTTATCGGTAATTGTCATTGTTTTATTAATTTTCTTTTTTATAGAAAGATCAGAAAACCGCGAACATATTGCAGCTATACATCAGGAAAAAGAGGAGCTACAACAGGAGTTAACTGACTTAAGCCATAGTTATGATGATTTGAAGACCAGTAATGATACATTAAATGAAAAATTATTGCTGGAACAAGAAAAGATTGCCACTCTGATGGATAAAATGAAAAAATTCAGGGATAATTCTTATGCAGAGATCAATCGTTATAAAAAAGAAATCGGAACTTTAAAAACAGTTCTGCGAAGTTATGTGGTACAAATTGATTCTCTGAATCAATTAAACCAGAAACTGGCCAAAGAGAATACGGAAGTCCGCCAACAGATCAACTGGGTTCGTGAACGTAATCAGAAATTGGAAAACCAGCAAAAGAACATGAAAGAAGTCATTGCCCGGGCAAGTGCTCTGCGTACTGAAAATTTTGTAGTATATCCAGTAAACAAAAAAGATCGGGAGACAAACTGGAAAAAATGTTTTAATCTGAAAGCTGAATTTGTTATCACTAAAAACATAACAGCCGAACGGGGTCCCCGGATCATTTATCTCCGTTTAAAACGTCCTGATGACAAAGTAATTGCCTTTAGTGACAAATCATTCTTTAAATATCAGAATGTATCGCTGACTTATTCTGCAAAACGGGAAATCACTTATGAAGGTGACCGGCTGGAAATGGCTATCTACTGGCCCAATGATGGCAGCTTAATTAAAGGAAAATATACCGCAGAATTATTCAATGATAATGAAATTATAGGTACTACAGAATTTTTCCTGAAATAATAAACTAACTAATTCTAAACCATTATGACAGATATAGAAATAGCTAATAGCGTCCAGTTAAAACCGATAACTGAAATTGCAGTCAAACTAGGGGTAGATCCGGATATGTTAGAGCTCTACGGTAAGTATAAGGCAAAACTTCCGCTAAGTTTAATCAATCCAACTCAGATACAAGGTAAACATTTAATACTGGTATCAGCTATTTCCCCAACTCCTGCCGGAGAAGGAAAGACGACTATTTCTATCGGCCTGACAGAAGGACTAAACAGAATTGGTAAAAAGACAACCGTTGTTTTACGTGAACCTTCTTTAGGCCCTGTCTTCGGTATCAAAGGAGGTGCGACAGGGGGTGGTTATGCTCAGGTCTTACCCATGGAAGATATCAATCTTCATTTTACCGGAGACTTCAATGCTATTGAAAAAGCACACAATTTACTGGCAGCTTTGATCGACAATAACGTACAGAGTAAAACCTCGTCCTTGGGCCTGGATCCCAGAACTGTTACCTGGAAAAGAGTCATGGATATGAACGACCGTTCTCTGCGCCATATTATCGTCGGTTTAGGAGGAACTAGCTCAGGAATTCCCAGGGAAACAGGTTTTGACATCACAGCAGCCTCAGAAATCATGGCTATTCTCTGTCTGGCAGAGAACTTCACTGATCTGAAAGAACGTCTGGGAAATATTTTCATCGGTTACACCTACGACAAGCAACCGGTATATGCACGCGATCTCAAGGCTAATGGCGCAATGGCAGCTTTACTTAAGGAAGCCATAAAACCCAACCTAGTACAAACAATAGAAGGAAATCCTGCCATTATCCACGGAGGACCTTTTGCTAATATTGCCCAGGGAACAAATTCCATATTAGCCACTCAGATGGGTTTGTCTTTATCTGACTATGTTGTTACTGAAGCTGGTTTCGGATTCGATCTCGGAGCAGAAAAGTTCTTTGATATCAAGTGTGTAAAAGCAGGTCTGAATCCCAGTGCAGTCGTGTTGGTTGCAACCATACGGGCATTGAAGTACCATGGAGGGGTAAAAATTGATAATCTGAAAGAAGAAAATACAGTAGCTTTAAATAAAGGTATCGAGAATCTGGAAAAGCATGTTGAAAACATGAAGAAATTCAACATTTGTCCTATTGTTGCGTTAAACAAATTTGTTACAGATACCGATAAGGAAATTCAACTGGTAGCCGATAAATGTAAGGAATTAGGGGTACCTATGGAAGTGGCAGAAGTATGGGCCAAAGGAGGCGAAGGAGCAGAAAAACTGGCTATCCTGACAGCAAAAGTTGCAGAGCAATGTATGTGTAAACTACAACCTCTCTATGACTGGAACTGGAGCATAGAAAAGAAAATTGAAACGATTGCCAAAGAAATTTATGGAGCCGCAGCAATAGACTACACAGCACAAGCTAAAACTGATCTGAAAAAAATTACAACACTAGGCTTGGACCATCTCCCGGTTTGTATTGCCAAAACACAAAAATCTTTATCTGATAATCCTAAATTATTGGGACGTCCTAAAGATTTTATTGTCACTGTACGTCAAATCGAAATAGCCTCAGGGGCAGGATTTGTTATTCCTATTACAGGTGAAATCATGCGGATGCCCGGATTACCGGATAAACCAGCTGCTGAGAATATTGATATAGACGAGCAGGGACATATTACAGGATTATTCTGATCTTAACTTAAAAATCAAGTTCAATCATTTGATTATTCAAATATTCTGATAGAGTAATTAAACATTCGAACGATATAATCGTACATACAGATTGTAAATTTACAATTTCAAATGGTTTGAAATTTGATAAATCAAATGATGAATCAATTTGAATTTCAAAATTTACAATTAACTTACATTTAAATAGTTCAATCGTTATAATGTTCAATTGTTCAAAAGTTTCAGGAAAACAGTTGAATAAATAAACATTGAACCAATTAATTGTATTTTCAATTATGCGAAGTAGCGATTTTATATTTATTATCAGTCTTCTGACTATTCTGGTTACGGATATATTGCTAGGATATCAGTTTAGACAATATCTCCGTAAAAAATGGCAAATATCATTATATTGCTGCCAAGCATTATTATTTATTGTAGCCTTATTTGCTTTCCGTTTCTATATAAACCGGTTAAAAGGTCCGGAAGGTTATTTTTGGATAGAAAAAATAATAGGTATACTTTTTTTGTTCTATGTTCCGAAATTCACCTTTATTTTATTGAACGGTCTCAGTTTATTAAGCAGTAAATTGAACTTTCTCTTTTCATGTAGCATGAAAATTCTGGCCTGGGGCGTATCTGGTCTGTTATTTCTTTTATTACTTTTTAGCCTAACATTAGGCCGTTATAATTATAAAATTGAAATAATTCCTGTTCCTGTAAAAAATCTGCCAATGGCATTTGATGGGTTCAAAATCATTCAATTGGCGGATTTACATTTGGGAAGTTATGGTAAAAGTTACAAAGGCATATCTAAATTAGTAAAGGAAGTGAATGCTTTGCATCCTGATCTTATTGTTTTTACTGGCGATATGGTTAATAACTTTGCAGATGAAATGCTTCCATGGATTGAAGAATTGAAAAAGCTAGAAGCTCCATTCGGAAAATATGCGGTAACAGGAAATCACGACTATGGTGATTATACCCGATGGCCAAGTCCCAAAGCTAAACAAGAAAACATGCAATGTTTTTACAAACATATGAAAGAAATGGGTTTCCATATGTTGAATAATACAAATGTACCCTTGATTGCGCAAGGTGACACCTTGTGGTTAGCCGGGGTAGAAAATTGGGGAAAACCTCCTTTTCCCCGATATGGAAAACTAGATAAAGCTATCGATTCTATCCGCAGTCAGGCCCCCATAGTCCTTCTATCCCATGATCCTTCCCATTGGCGGGCAGAAATAGCAGGTTATCACACCATCCCGTTAACCCTATCGGGACACACTCATGCAATGCAAATGGGAATAAAAATCGGAAACAAAGAATGGAGTCCGGCAAAATACCTCTATCCGGAATATGACGGGCTATATAATGAAAATAACCAATACTTATATGTCAGCCGGGGACAAGGATATCTGGGTTTTC
>URJC01000186.1 GCA_900548135.1 uncultured Odoribacter sp.
GATCCAGCCAACGCGATGAAAGGCCGCGACCTTCAAATTGAAGCCGCAGTAGAAAGTCTGATGAAAGAAGTGAAGTAATACAAAACTACTCTATCCCCGTAATTCTTAAGAATTACGGGGATATTTTCATATTTATTATTATAATATTACCTTAAAGCATATTAAAACAAAAATACTCCGGCTTTTTCACACGCTTCAACCACTGTAGAAGGCCATAATCCTGCCTGTACTTCTCCAATATGACATTTCTGCAGCAACAACATACACAAACGTGATTGTCCGATTCCACCTCCCATAGTTTGCGGCAATTTTCCGTCCAACAGCAAGGAGTGGAAATACAACTCCTTTCTATCCTCTGCCCGGCGTATTTTCAATTGTCGTAACAAAGCTTCCCGATCCACACGGATCCCCATAGAAGAAACCTCGAAAGCCGATTCTAAAACCGGATTCCAGACAATAATATCTCCATTCAACCCAGTCAGACCATCCGTTGCAATAGTCGACCAATCGTCATAATCCGGAGAACGGTCATCGTGAATAGAACCATCCCCCAAAGTTCCTCCTATTCCTCGGATAAACACAGCTCCATATTTTTTAGCCACAACAGTCTCCCGTTCTTTGGCCGACAAATCAGGATAACGCAAGCGCAACTCCTCAGCATGAACAAAGTGAATCTGGTCAGGTAAAAAAGGTTGCAATGTCGGAAATTGTTCACTCAGTAAAAACTCTGTACGCTTCATAGCTGCAAAAATCCGTTCAACACACAATTTCAACCTTTCCGGAGTTCGCTCCTCCGGTGCAATCACCTTTTCCCAATCCCATTGATCTACATAGATGGAATGTATATTATCGGTTATCTCATCCGGACGTAAAGCATTCATATCAGTATAAATTCCCATTCCCACCTGAATATGATGCCGCCAAAGAGCATAACGTTTCCATTTGGCCAAAGACTGTACAATCTCTGCTCTTTCACCCTCCAATACCCGGGTATCAAAACTGACAGGAGCTTCTGTTCCATTCAGGTTATCATTCAACCCTTTACCCGAAGGCACCACTATCGGAGCCGTGATCCTGCGCAATTTCAATTCAGCAGCCAAAGCCAACTGAAACGTATCTTTAATAAACTTAATGGCATGTTCTGTTTGCCAGACATCTAACTTGGAAGTGTAGTCCTTCGGTAAAATCAATTGTTTCATGTGTGTATAGTTTAAAATAAAAAAAAAAGCCTCCCGAAAACCGGAAGGCTTACTAATCCATTTCTATTCTTTACAGTACTAATAATACCTTCCCTCTTGCAACCAATTATTATTGCAATTATTATTCAGGTTGATATTATTATTCAATACTGCCATTTCTATCATTTTCGTATTGGCAAAGGTAATATAAAAAAATAAAATTCAAAATACCAGGAAACCATTTTTCAGTATACCCTGAAAAACCCGGAGTTAGATAAAACCTACAGCAATTTACTATACAGGAAGAAGTTCCGAAAATTTTTCTTATCTTTATCCACTTCAAATAAAATAAAACACAATATCAAACTATTTCTCCGGACACAATGAACATCAAATATTTAACTCCATTCTTTATCATTGTCTATTTCTCATTCTGTTTGGCATCCTGCAAACAGAAATCTGGCAATCACCGGACAGTAAGTGTCAGTATACTTCCACAAAAGTATTTTGTGGAACGGATTGCAGGTGATTATTTACAAATCAATGTCATGATTCCTCCGGGTATGAATCCGGCAACCGCAGACTTGAGTACTGATCAGTTGAAAAAGCTTTACGACAGCGATCTCTGTTTCACTATCGGTTACTTACCATTTGAACTTACCCATCTTTATCCAGTACTCGAAAACCGTAAAGATATTAAGGTAATCAATCACTCAGAAGGCCTGCACCTGCTAAATGGCAGTTGCAGGCATCAACACCATGGCGATCATAAACATGGAAGTATTGATCCTCACATCTGGTTGTCCCCGGCAAATGCCCGGCAAATGGCAACAACCATCTTTCAAATCTTAAGTGAGCACTATCCGGAACAAAAAGAAAGCTTTCATATCCATTATCAGGCATTATTACAAGACATCGACACTGTCGCTCAAAAAGCACAACAAGTATTCAGTACTCCGCAAGAACGGGTATTTCTGATTTATCATCCCGCACTAACCTACTTTGCTGCAGATTATGGTCTGGAACAAATTTCCATCGAAGATGAAGGTAAAGAACCTAATCCGGCACACCTCAAGCAACTCATCGACCTGGCACGCGAAAAAAATATTCATATCATATTCATTCAAAGTCAATTTGATGTAGATAATGCCAAATCTATCGCTAAGGAAATCAACGGGCAAATTATTCCCATTGATCCGCTGACTGAAGATTGGACCGGCGAGATGATGAAACTAATCAAGGTATTTGAAACTGTTGAACAATCAAACCATTAAAACCATCGCCCCTGTATGTCCACCCTTATTACATTAAAAAATATTACCGCAGGGTATGACAACCAAACGGTATTACAAAATGTCAATCTTACCATCAATGAAGGGGACTTTATCGGAATTATCGGTCCCAACGGAGGCGGAAAAACAACCTTATTGAAAATCATTCTGGGCTTGCTTAAACCTTTTAGCGGTGAAATGATCTATTCTGTTTCCCGTCAGAATCTTTTCGGTTATCTTCCGCAAAATAATCGTTTTGACCAGCGTTTTCCGATCAATGTCACGGAAGTTGTTTTATCCGGTCTGATGTCTGAAAAAGGACTTTACAAATCCTACACCCGCCAAGAACGCCAAAAAGCTTGGGAAATTCTTGAAACTTACGGGATGGGAAATTATAAAAAAAGTCCCATAGGCGACCTGTCCGGAGGGCAAATGCAACGGGTATTCCTGTGCCGCGCCATCATTTCTAATCCCAGAATTTTGATTCTGGATGAACCTACAACTTATGTTGACAGTCATTTCGAACAAGAATTTTACACCATATTAGAAGAACTCCACAAAACCCTGAGCATTATCATGGTCTCACACGATCTGGGAACTATCTGTTCATACGTTAAAACGATTGCTTGTGTAAACCGGGGTTTGCACTATCATCAATCCAATCTGATCACTCCGGAACAATTACAGGCCTACAACTGTCCGATTGAATTAATCACCCACGGTAAAATACCTCACCGGGTCTTGGGTGAACACTGAAAACAGAAACAAGAAAACAACAGCCAGTAAACAATCCGGAACTATAATTTGTAACTTTAAACTCCATGCTTGAATTATTAAAATACGATTTTTTCCAAAACGCCTTGATCAGTACGATTCTGATAGGAATCAGTTGCGGACTGGTCGGTACCTATATTGTCGCCAAACGGATGGTATTTATCAGTGGAGGAATCACTCACGCTTCCTTTGGCGGCTTGGGCCTATCCTATTACCTCGGATCATCCCCCATGTTAGGAGCTACGGTATTTTCATTACTTTCAGCCTTAGGGATCCTGTTTTTATCAGAAAACAAAAAATTACGTGAAGATTCGTTAATCGGTATCTTCTGGTCAGCAGGTATGGCTATCGGTATATTATTTATTTACCTTACTCCCGGCTACGCACCTAACCTGATGTCCTACCTCTTTGGCAACATCCTCACTGTAACCCGCGAACAGATCATTCTGTCCGTTATCCTCTGCCTGTTGATCATTGCCTTTTTTGCCCGTTTCTATCGTCCGCTATTCTACATCGCTTTCGACAAAGAATACAGTAAAACCCACCACGTTCACGTTAACATCATCGACGTGGCTATCAACATTATTATTGCTTTATGTATAGTGCTCTGCCTGAAACTGGCAGGTATTATTCTGGTTATTTCATACCTGACTATACCCCAGGCCATTGCAGGTATCCTTTATAAGAATTTCACCCAACAATTACTGGCATCAGCCCTCATCAGCACTATCGGCTCATAGGAGAGTGAGGATCTCTCTGCCCAATTAAACACGCCTTCAGGGGCAACTATCGTTATTTGTTTCCTGATCTTGTTCATCCTCGTATGGCTAATCCACAAAATCAGGACTCCTAAACCTAAAATTTTTTAAACTCAAATTTTACAATTACCGGCTTCAAATCCATTAAACTTCCCTCCATCAGTATTTACATTAGTTTCTAAGTTAATGCCTTTTTCTCATACTTTCCTCAAAAAAAGAGAAAGAGTTTTTATGATCTTATTCTGTTTATCTCTTATCTTTTATTAGATTTGCAACAGAAAATTTAAAACGTTTGAAATAAAACATTAAAATATGAATTACGATCTGATAGTTATCGGAAGCGGTCCCGGAGGATATGTGGCAGCAATCCGGGGGGCTCAATTGGGCTTAAACGTTGCTGTAGTGGAACGTGCAGAACAAGGAGGAATATGCCTTAATTGGGGTTGTATTCCAACAAAATCCTTATTAAAATCAGCCCAAGTCCTAGAGTACGCACAACATGCTGAGGCCTACGGAATAAAAATAGAAAAGGCTGAACCAGATTTTAACGCCATCATTACCCGTAGCCGGGGAGTTGCCGATAAAATGTGTAAAGGCATACAATACCTGTTCAAAAAAAATAACATCACAGTGATTGCCGGTACAGGAAAACTGACAGCCCAAAAGCCCCTACGAAGCCCGCCACATCATTCTGGCTACCGGGGCACGTTCACGGATATTACCAGCCATTCCTCAGGATGGGAAACGCATCATCGGTTACCGGGAAGCTTTAACCCTCAGTCATAAACCTGCTTCTTTGCTGGTTGTCGGTTCAGGAGCCATCGGTTCAGAATTAGCCTGGTTCTACAATGCTATGGGCACGCACGTCACCTTAGTGGAATTTATGCCGACTATTTTACCTCTCGAAGACGAAGAAGTTTCCAAACAGGTAGGCCGTTCATTCAAAAAAGCCGGTATCGACGTGCTCGTAAAATCTACTGTTGAAAGTATCGATACATCCGGAGAACTCTTAAAAATCAATATCCGCAATAAAAAAGGAGATATTGAAGTATATGAGGCTGAAATAGTACTGTCGGCGGTAGGCATTGCCCCCAATATTGAAAACATAGGCCTGGAAGAACTAGGAATAGAAATGGAAAGGGGTAAAATAAAAGTGGATGAGTATTACCGTACCAATGTAGAGGGTGTTTATGCCATCGGTGACATCGTACACGGTCCGGCACTAGCCCACGTTGCTTCAGCCGAAGCCATCTGCTGCATTGAAAAAATTGCAGGCTTATCACCCGCCCCTATTGATTATTCCAATATTCCGGGTTGTACTTATACCAATCCGGAGGTTGCTTCTGTTGGTTTGACAGAAACCAAGGCACAAGAGGCCGGATATGAGCTAAAAATCGGCAAATTCCCTTTCACAGCTTCTGGAAAAGCAAGCTCTGCCGGAGCAAATGACGGATTTGTCAAACTGATTTTCAATGCACAGGATGGATGCTTACTGGGGGCACATCTGGTTGGGGCCAATGTCACCGAAATGATTGCCGAACTGGTTGTTGCCCGTCAAAAAGGCATCACAGCCCATGAC
>URJC01000187.1 GCA_900548135.1 uncultured Odoribacter sp.
ACGAGGGTGGAGATTGTATATGATGCCGATGAAAAGATTACTATTTCTATCCGGACTGATGGTAAATGGGAGGTGATAGATGGTGGAAGTATTATTATATAATAATTATTAAATGAACTGATTTATGGAAAAATTTTGTGATTTGATTAAGGGGGATAAGCCGGTATTTGTGATTTTTTATGCTACCTGGTGTCCGCATTGCAGGAAAATGTTACCCATTGTGAGTCAGCTGGGAAAGCATAAAGAATTGATTTTTCTGAAATATGATATTGATGATCCTGCCAATAAACGTTTGGTGGATTATTATCAAATCCAGGCAGTCCCGTTGATGATGATTTACCGTGCCGGAGAACAATTGTGGAGGAAGACCGGGGAGATGGAAGAAGAAGAATTGATGCAGATCGTTAAGCGTTTATTGGAAAAGTAGGAGGACGGTTATCTAACCTGTCCTCCCTGTTTCCATGTCTTGTGATAGTAGGCCTCTTTTAAATTGCTGATGATAACGCCTCTTGAGGTGGAGGCGTGTATGAAATAACCGTTTTTGAGAAACAATCCGACGTGATTGATTCCTTTTTTCTTCTTTTGGGAAGTATTGAAAAATACCAGATTACCTGTTTTTAAGTCACTTTTCATCACTTTCCGGCAATTTTTATTGGCTATGTCTTGCGTATTCCGGGCCAGCTTTTTGTGATAGACTTGTTGATAAATCTGTCCGACTAAACCGGAACAATCCACGCCCTTCCGGGTTGTGCCTCCATAGCAGTATGGCGTGCCCAGCCATTTTGCCGCTTCTGAGTAGAGATGTAGGTCGTCTTTGCGGCTGAGCTTTATTCCCAATTGATGTGAAAGTTGTTCACGTTGGCCTCTTGTCCCGGTGAGTTGTTTGCTACTGTGGCAAGAGGTCAGGAATAAACCCGAAAAAAGCAGGCCTGTGATTAGGAGTATTCTCATGCGTTTTTTTCAAACATATAATCATCAATACCCAGTTTTTCGTAGGTATTTTTCAATTCTTCATCGTTATCTGTGATTACTAATAGCTTATCGCCTACGTTGAGCTTAGTGCCGCCGCGGGGAACGAAAAACCGGTTATCACGTTTCACCATTACGACCAGTGTATTATCGGGCAAAGTCAGGTCCATCAGATGATTACCATTTGCTAACAGGTTGTCTGACACTTGGATTTCTGACATGGCTGATTTGATTTCTTCCGGTAACTCCATACCAAAATCATTGCCTTGTTTTTTTTCTTTTTCTGATAATCCCAGCAGACAAGCCATGTAGCTGACTGTAGTTCCTTGTGTTAATAAAGAGACAATGGTGATAAAGAATACAACATTGAATATCAGGGAGGCATATTGGATTTGTGCGATGAGCGGATAGGTTGCAAAGATAATCGGTACGGCTCCCCTTAATCCAACCCAGGAAACATATAGCTTTGCTTTTGTACTCATTTTCCGGAAAGGAGCCAGGCATAAAAATACGCTGACAGGACGGGCGAAAATGATCATAAAGATACCTATTAATAAACCAATTCCGGCGATAGGAAGTAAGTCACTCGGGTTTACAAGCAGTCCTAATGTCAAGAACATCACAATCTGGAATAACCAGGTGAAACCATCGAAGAAAGTGACAACACTTTTTTTATGTTGCATTTTATGGTTACCAACTACTAAACCGGCAATATAAACGGCCAGATATCCGTTGCCTTTGATTAATTCGGTGATAGAGAAAATGAAAAATACACAGGCGAGCAGCAGGATGGGATACAAAGACTGATTGTCTACATTTAAGCGGTTCATCATCCAGATGGCCATTTTACCGAGTAAAAAACCAGCAATAGCTCCGACACTCATTTGTACGATAAACATGAAAAAGGAATACCAGATATTAATTTCTCCGGCCGGGGTCTGGATGATCTGTATTAACAAGAGGGTCAACATATAAGCCATGGGGTCGTTACTACCACTTTCGAGTTCCAGCATGGGACGGAGCTGTTCTTTCAATCCTTGCCTTTTACTACGCAATATCGAAAATACGGAGGCAGAATCGGTTGATGACATAACTGCCGCCATAAGCAGAGATTCTGTTAAGGTCAGGGTGGAGAAATCAGACATAATGCCTGTCAGCCAGTAGATAAAAAATCCTGTAATAGCAGTAGTTAGCACGACCCCCAGGGTGGCCAGGACGACTCCCTGCCCGAGAACCGGCTTGATTTCCGTGTATTTGGTATCCATACCTCCGGAAAACAAAATAATACTTAGAGCAATCATCCCGATAAACTGGGCACCTTGAGGATTGTTGAACTGTATGCCTAAACCATCGCTTCCAAACAGCATACCTACTCCAAGAAAGAGTAGCAAGACAGGAACTCCAAAACGAAAGCCGGCTTTTCCGGCTATGATACTGAAAAATAAGAGTACTGCCCCAATCAGCAGAATATTTCCGGTGTCGATAATCATATACTATAAAGGTTATTAAGAACTTTTGTACAAAAATAAAATAAAAAATCAGCCTATAAATAATAGTAAATACTTAATTATTTATTACGTTTGACAAAGTAGGAAGTTATTTCTGAAATATCATTTTATTTAGGTTTTGTGATTCTATATTTTTTGTTATTTTTGATTAAAATTAATATCTGGACTTTGCCGAAGAAGTCTGTTAAAAAATGGGGGATTATGAACGATATAGAGTTAGAAGAACTGGCAAGTGCCTATCCTGATAATGAAGATTTGATCCAGGTTTATCAGGATTGGGGAGACACATCTTATTTACGGGAACTTTTTACTGTGCTTGACCGTTATGAACCGGATTGGAATAAGGAAAAGGAATTAGGTAGTTGGGCCGCTGAATTTATTCTGGACATTTTAATGGAGGAAGAGGGGGAATGGGAAAAGATGACGTCTCAGGAGCGTATGGGACGTTTTAATGAGTTGTTGGACGAACGTTATGAGGATTTTCGGTGTAGCCACCAATTTGCCCGGGTAAATAATATTACTTTGCATTTGCAGGAAGGTGAAGATTTGGATGCCATATTAGCCGAAACCGATGAAAAGATAAGATTCCCGAAGTTGTTTGCTGAGGAATAAAAAAATTACCACCGGTTAGTAAACTTTGGTTTATTTCCGGTGGTTTGTTTATAGTCCTGATCAGGAACTTGACAGAGTTAAGCCTGGATTTCAATCATTGGCGTATCAGCGGCAACAGCGGATCCTTCTTTTACCAATAAACGTTTTACAATACCTGCATAGTCTGTTGCAATGCTGTTTTCCATTTTCATGGCTTCCAGTATGACAACCGTCTGGCCTTTCGTGACTGTATCGCCTGGTTTTACTGTAAAACGTAGTATGCTTCCCGGCATGGGAGCCTTCACTGTTTTGCCGGTAATCGGTTCATCTTTTTTTTCCTCGGTAACGGTTTGTGCTGCTTTGGGTTCTTCTTTGTGTTGTGCCTCATAGGCTTCTACTTTCTGTTTAGTCAGGAAGTTTTTAGCAACTTGTGGGAATAATTCAAGCAACAGTACTTCTTTTTCATTCGCTGCGAGTTTTACTCCCCCGGCCTCAGGCAATTCCGGATTGGGTTGCATTTGATATGTACTCGTATCATAAGGAGTTTCTTCCCGGGTACCAGCAATTTTCAAGCGGAATTCCGGATCAACAGGAACCGGTGTCTTACCATATTCTCCTTTCACCAAATTGACAAATTGATTGGATACGTTGCTATACATTGGTTTTCCGGCTTTCAGGTCCATTGCGCAGTTTACAGCCTGTGCACCTACAATCTGGCTGGTTGGGGTAACCAAGGGAGGTAAACCGGCAGCCAAACGTACCGTCGGAATCAGTTCCATAGCTTTCTCAAGAATATCCATCGAATTCAGTTGTTTCAACTGAGCAACCATGTTGCTGTACATACCACCGGGAACCTCAGCCTTTTTCACTAATTCATTGGGTTTGGGGAAATTGAAATAAGCTTCGATTGTATGACAGGCATTCAATAAAGCTTCTTCATCATTGGCTTTAGCTGCTGCAATTGCTTTGTCGAATTCTTTGTCTATATTCTCCGGCAGTTGATCTGTCAATGGATTAAAAGGATTCGGGAATTGTTTGCTGGCATCAACAGCTTCCAGTTCCTTGCGGATACCGTAAAGCTCTTTGTTGATTTTAGCTACAGCTTCCATATTTACATCCAGTTCTACTCCTAATTTCTGGCAAAATATGTAGATGAGTTCAATCGCCGGAGCTCCTGTACCACCGGCAAAGTTCCATATGTTGGTGTCTACGATATCCACCCCTTTCAGGATAGCCATGACTACAGCTCCCAAACCGTAACCCGGGGTACAGTGTGTGTGGAAGTCAACCGGTATGGAAAGATTTTTTTTGAATAACGGAATTAATTCTGCAATTCGGGATGGCTGAATCAATCCGCTCATATCTTTGATGGTGACCATATCAGCTCCCAGGGCTGCCATTTGTTTGGCCTTATCCAGGAAATAAGCATTTGTGAAAACAGGTTCCGGATTCTTTTTCCCTTTTAGCTTATCCATGAAGCTCAGTTTCGGATATTTCGGATCGATGGTGTAACAAACTGCACAATCGGCAATTCCACCGTATTTCTTTACATATTTGATGGTAGATTTAACGTTATTTACGTCGTTCAGGGCATCGAATATACGCATAATCCCCAGCCCTGATTCGATGGCATTCCGGCAGAAACCTTCAATGATTTCGTCGGTATAAGGGGCATATCCGAATAGATTCCGTCCTCTGGATAAAGCTGTCAGTTTGGATACGTTGCCAACCACTGCTTTGATTTTTTCCAATCTGTCCCATGGATTTTCATTCAGGTAACGCATGACCGAATCGGGTACAGCTCCGCCCCATACTTCCATTGCATAGAAGTTGGCGTCTTTATAGAATGGTAGAACCCGGTCAATCTGTTTTTGAGTCATACGGGTGGCAAAAGAAGATTGCTGTCCGTCACGTAAGGTAAGATCCCTGATTAATAGTTTTTGTGCCATAATCTGTGTGTTTGTTTTGTTGGTTTTGATTTGTACAAACTTATTAAATTAAAACGAAATCATCTAATAAAATGACAAAAAATTATGGAAAAAAATCGTTATTTGTTTGTGAAAATAAATAAATGCTTTTAAATCGTAAGTTGTGGGGAAGATTTTTCGGGTTTTCTTTTATTTATAACGTTTGTTTCGCTAAGTTTGTAGCCTATAATTTTCAGAGATCCGAAATACAGAAGTCTGCTGGCAGGAATGTGCAGGAGATTTCGTTTTTTTATTTCTGATTTTCGATCAATTCATTATGGGAAAAATTGCAGTATTTCCAGGGTCATTTGATCCTTTTACAATCGGTCATGAGGAAATTGTCCGGCGGGGATTGAAATTGTTTGATAAGATTATTATAGCGGTGGGTGTAAATCCTGTAAAAAAGGAGTTTTTGAATACTGATTGTCGTATCAAGTTGATTCAAAAGGCTTTTCATGATACCGACCGGGTAGAGGTAGAGCCTTATTTT
>URJC01000188.1 GCA_900548135.1 uncultured Odoribacter sp.
TCACGTTCTTCACATGACCGACAGGATGTGGTTGCTGTATCTGTTCCTCCTGACCAATTGGAAAATCGTAATACCGATACCATTCATAAAACCGATCCTATCCGTAGGGACAGTACGAAAAATAAAGCAACTGGTTCTCAAAGACCACAACAGGATTCCATCCCCCCGGCACCGGTCTCAGATACACTCAATATCACAGATGCAAGTGGAAACGAAAAAATTGTTCTGACCGATACCACCAGTACACACCAAGATTCTATAACCCAGGATTCAGTTCGGGCTAAACCACTTTTTAATGATATTGTGAACTATACGGCGGATGATTCCATCAAATTTATTATTCCGACGAAAGAAATGCACCTATATAAGAATGGGTTTGTGAAATACATCGCCACAGAATTACGAGCTGATTCTATTGCTTTGAATATGGAAAAGAACGAAGCTTACGCTTCGGGAGTTGCAGACTCCGCAGGAGTCATTAACGGACAACCCAAATTCAAAGATGGTTCTCAGGAATTTGAGAGCCTGGACCTTAAATACAATTTCAAAACCGGAAAAGGATTTGTAAAAGAAATCATCACTCAGCAAGGTGAAGGCTACATCCAGGGAAAACTGACCAAGAGGATGTCAGATTCGATTTATTGTGTGAAAGACGGTTGGTACACCACCTGCGATGAACATGACCATCCTCATTTCTATATCCGGATGAGTAAAGCAAAATTGATTAAAGATAAAAAAGTAGTTTCCGGATTTGCTAATTTATATATTGAAGATGTACCTCTCCCACTGGCTATTCCCTTTGGTTTTTTTCCTATCACTAAAAAAGGTCAATCGGGAATCCTGATGCCTAGTTACGGAGAAGAAAAAATGCGCGGTTTCAACCTAAGAGACGGAGGATATTATTGGTTTATTAACGATTATGTCGATCTGACTGTTACGGGGACTATATATACCAACGGATCGTGGGGGCTGAATATGGGATCCCACTACCGGAAGCGGTATAAATTCACCGGTGATTTTGCCTATAGTATGAGCCGGAACCACACCAGTGAAAAAGGGTTACCTGATTATACCCAATCCAAGGACTGGGCTATCCGTTGGACTCACTCACAAGATCCCAAGGCAAATCCTTATACCACTTTTTCAGCGTCTGTGGATATGTCTTCTGCCACCAACAACTATTATAACTCCAATAACATTAATGATATTGCTAACCAACGGAAACAATCGAGTATTTCCTGGAGTAAAAAATGGCCCGACCGTCCATTCAATATTACAGCCAGTTTTACTCACAACCAAAATAGCCGTGACTCGTCCATCTCTTTATCTTTCCCGAATGTCAATTTCAGGGTATCCCAAATTTATCCTTTACGCCGGAAAGAAAGAGTCGGTCAACTCAAATGGTATGAAAATATTGGCTTCACGTATAGTGCAGAGTTAAAGAATACAATACAAACCAAAGAATCCGAATTAGGCAATTCTTTCAAACATATGGCCCGGGACTGGCAAAACGGTTTCCAGCATTCTATTCCGTTAAGTGTCAGCTTCAATCTGTTGAAGGACCTTTCCCTTTCCCCCTCTTTCTCCTATAAAGGGGTGGCTTACCTGAGTTCCATCCGCAAAGGGAATTGGGTCACAGACTCCACTATGCCCAATTATGGCTATATCCCGGTTGATACGATTTATGGTTTGCATTATGCACACAATTATACCACCAGTTTGTCTTTATCTTACAACCCGACAATCTATGGTATGTATCAATTCAAACCCGACAGCAAGGTCTTTGCTATCCGCCACGTTATCCGTCCCAGTGCCAGTATCTCCTATGCCCCTAATTTAGGCATAGATCCGAAAAATTATTGGAAAACTTACCTGGATAAAAACGGAGTGGAACAAAAATATTCCATTTTTGAAGGAAAATTATACGGTACACCAACCAGTTCCGAACGATCGCAACAATCGGGAAGTCTAAATCTAAGTATTGACAACAATGTGGAAATGAAGAAAGTCCGTAATGAAAAAGATACGACCAGTCAGGATAAATACAAAAAAATCAAGTTGCTTGAAAGTTTCCGAATTTCATCAAGTTATAATTTCTTTGCCGATTCCATGCGTTGGTCATTGATACAGCTGTCTGCCCGTACGAAAGTATTCAACAATAAGGTGAATATCAATTTATCGGGAACTTTGGACCCCTATGCCATTAATGCCAATGCTGTTCGTATCAATAAATATAACGGAGGAATCGGACGCCTGACCCGGGTATCAGCCTCCTCTGGTATCCAGTTTTCCTCTGACAACGGAAAGAAAAAAGAAGAAAAGAACGACAAGCTGAATGGGCATTACGATGAATATATAGATTTTGAGGTCCCTTGGAGCATCAGTCTGGACTATACCTTCAGCTATTCCAAAAGTTATTCCCGGAATACAGCGCCTGGAGCCAAACACCCGCTCAGCACAAATACCATTTCTCAAATGGTACGTATCAATGGGCAATTCTCCTTGACTCCCAAATGGAAATTCGGATATAGTACTGGATATGACTTTCAGCAAAAGGAAGTGACGGCTACAAGTTTCAATATCTCACGGGATTTACATTGCTGGGAAATGACTTTTTCGTGTATTCCTTTTGGAACTCACCAGTCCTATAATTTCCAGATCAATGTCCGTTCCAGTATGCTGAAAGACCTGAAACTCCTGAAAAAGGATTCCTGGTATGACAGACAATAAAAACCAAAGACTTAAATTTGAATTTATGACTGCAAAAACGATTTGTGCTACAGGTATATTGCTTTTTATGGGTATTTTTCATTCCCAGGCTCAATTTGAAAAATATTTTTTTGACAAAACGCTTCGCTTTGACTATTATCATTGCGGAGATCAGCATACCGAAGAATATTTTTTTGATGAACTAAAAGAAGAGCCCTACTGGGGAGGGTCCAAAAATGCGTTGATTGACGACACGGGTTATGGAACCCAACTATTTAAAATTATCGATCAGACCAGCGGAAAAGTCATTTATTCGCGGAGTTTTTGCACTCTGTTCAATGAATGGCAGACAACCGAAGAAGCACAAAAAGTAAAAAAAGCCTTACCGGAATCAGTTGTATTTCCATTTCCTAAGAATCCTGTCCGGCTGGAATTATATAGCCGCAACCGGAAAGGTGCTTTCGATAAAAAATTGGAACAGGATATTGATCCCAATTCCTATTTCATCCGGAAATTTACTCTTCAGTATGAGACCGTTGAAATAACCTACAATGGTAATCCTGACCATCGGGTAGACCTGGTACTCATCCCGGAGGGATATTCAGCCAATGAAAAAGAAAAATTCATATCTGCCTGTCAAAATTTTGCTAAAGAATTTTTCAGTTATTCTCCTTACAAAGAGAATTTCTCCCGTTTTAACATCCGTGCAGTCTGGGCACCCTCCATGGAATCGGGAGTGACTTTACCGGGAGAACATGTTTGGCGCAATACGGTAGCAAAAGCACAATTCTATACATTTGATTCCGAGCGTTACCAGATGATTGAAGATTTCCAAGGGTTACGTGATATTGCAGCCCACGTGCCTTATGATTATATCTATGTCCTGTCGAATACTCAAAAATACGGTGGAGGTGGTATCTATAATTTTTATGGCATCAGTGCAGCCCACCACCCCACCAGTACCGGAAAAATATATGTTCATGAATTCGGACATGTCTTACTAGGCCTGGCAGATGAATATGTCGGTAATGTATCTTATAATGAAATGTATCCTGCCGGCATAGAACCCTGGGAAGAAAACCTGACGACACTGGTTCATTTTGATGACAAAGATTGGAAAAAAATGGTTGCCGCCTCCACCCCTGTGCCAACTCCCAATACGGAAAAATATAAAAATACAGTCGGAGTTTTTGAAGGAGGAGGGTATGTAAACAAAGGGGTTTACCGACCTTATCTGACTTGTCTGATGAGGGAGTTCAGCACCGATCAATTTTGTCCGGTCTGTTCACATGCCATCGTAAAACACATTGATTTTCTTTGCCGTTGATGGTATAATTTTATAAATTTGGGCGACCGCTCAAAAAATAAGTAAGGAACGGATATGTTAACAGGATATCGTATTTTACAAAACCGTTCGTATAAGGGACTTTATGAATGCTGGATATGTTAGCCGGTTGATTCTGTGTGTGTGTATCCCATTTCAAGTCTAACTATCCTAAAAATCATCCCATGAAATATTGGACTCTATATTTACTACTACTATTTTGTTGTAACCTGACTGCTCAGAATATCAAAGAAAAATATAAATTAGCCGATGAATATTGGCACAAATACAATGCAAAATATTACAAGGGTGACATAAAACCCCATTGGATAAATAATACTCATTCTCTCTGGTATAAAACAAAAACTGCTGAAGGAATCCATTTCATTCTGATCGATGCAGACAAAAAGACCAAACAGCCTGCATTTGATCATCAAAAGTTAGCACAGGCTTTATCTGCCGCAACCCAACAAAAAGTAGATCCCCGGCAGCTGCCATTCGGGGAAATTTCCTTTACGGAAGACTTAAATGAAATCACGTTTCAGTGGAAAGACATAGCATATACCTATTCCCGGAAAAAGAACAAAATCAGCAATCAAAAACCGACAGAACACCGGAGGAACTCCGGCTACTGGGGAAGCGTTGACCAGGAAAACCGGACAGGAAGTACTTTTTCACCGGATAAGAAAAAAGAAGCCTACATCCGTGAAGGAAATCTTTATGTCAAGGAAACAGACTCAGGCAAAATCATTCAACTCAGCCGGGATGGCTCAGCGGGAGAATACTATTCTTCCCAGATACACTGGTCACCGGATTCCCGTCAATTAGTATGCTGCAAATACCGGCCTGCCTGGATCAGAAAACTTCGAACGGTAGTTTCTTCCCCCTATGATCAATTGCAACCCAAAATGGAAGAAAGAGATTATGTAAAACCGGGAGATGCTTTACCTTTAAAAAGGCCCGTTCTATTTGTCTTATCTGAATCCCAAGTCATTCCCATAGACTTTCCGGAACCGGAAGCCCAATTCAGCCTGAACAATATCCGCTGGAGTCCTGACAGCCAATATTTTACATTCGATTACAACAAACGAGGACATCAGGAATATATAGTTTATAAAGCAAGCGCTCATACCCCCCAGGCACAGGTATTGATCAAGGAGCAAATGCCTACCTTTGTCTATTATAATCGCTTGTACCGCTACGACTTGGAAAAACAAAAGGAAATATTATGGATTTCCGAACGGGACGGCTGGAGACATTTATATTTATACGATGCCCTCAATGGTAACGTCAAACGTCAGCTCACGAAAGGCAACTGGATTGTCAAAAACGTACTCCACGTCAATGAAGATACCCGAACCCTATATTTTATAGGTTGCGGAAAAGACCCCGGCGAAGACCCGTACCTGGAAAAATTATATAGCTTAAACATCGACAATGGAAATTTGAAATGCCTCACGCCGGAGAACGGTAAC
>URJC01000189.1 GCA_900548135.1 uncultured Odoribacter sp.
ATGCAGGGTGGGTTATTCCATTGACACTTTTTTTGCTTTTTTGGGCAGTTTTTGAGACCTATTCAAATTTATTAATGCGGATTGTGATACCTAAATTTATCCGGGAGATTGCTGTCCGGGTGATGTTACTGGTGGTGTATTTGCTTTTTGCCTTTCGTTATTTTGATTTGACGGGGCTGGTTACCGGGTTTGTGTTGGTGTATGGACTGGCTGCCATGCTCATTTTTTTTTATATATCACGCATTGGTACGGTGTCTTTAAAGCATGATTTTACTTTTATAGATAAGCCTTTGCGTGCAAAGATTTTACATTATACCTTATTTTTGGTTATTGGAGCATTGGGAGGAAATATCATTTCTCAGTTGGACCTTTTTATGGTGAGTTCAAAGATGGGGCTTGACTATGCAGGGATATATACGGTTGCTTTCTATATGGCGACAGTAATAGAAATGCCTGCCCGTTCTTTGACGGCAATTTCTTCACCTTTGGCTGCTGCCGCTTTGAAAGAAGGGGATTTTAGAAAAGCCAATCAATTGTATCAAAAGGTGTCACTGCATCAGCTGATTGCAGGAAGTACTATTTTTGTTCTGATCTGGATAAATATTGACAATATTTTTTCAATTATTCCTAATGGAGGAATATATGGGCAGGCAAAGTGGGTGGTATTGTTTTTAGGGATTTCAAAATTGATATCAGTCACCTTGGGATTCGGAGGAACGTTGATATCTTTTTCACGTTATTATTATTGGGGGCTCTATTTTACTTTCTTTTTAGCAGCCCTCACCATTTATACGAATTATCTGCTGATACCAAGACTGGGAGTTACCGGTGCAAGCCTTGCAACACTGATCACCTGTGCTGTAAGCTATTCCTGGCAGCAATGGATTGTCTTGAAAAAAGTGAAGGGTAATCCCTATACTCTTTCTACTTTAAAGCAAATGGCAGTGGTGATTGTGTTATTGGGAATCAACAGTCTTCTGCCTGTCTGGACGGAAAATCCATATATGGATGGAATTTACCGCAGTTTTATTGTAGGCATGATCTGGTTGTGGCTGACTTATAAATTGAGAATTTCAGAAGAAATATGTTCTCTGTTGAAAAAATACCTGCCTCTGTAAATATCCTTTGTGTTATAGATTCAAAATGAGATCTTGTAATTTGTCTTTTAATATGTATTCGACAAATTCGCGAAATGCCCCTTCCCCTCCTTTCCTGGAGGTAACGTAGTTTACTGCATTTTGAATATAGACAGGAGCATTGGCCGGAGTAGCAGAGAATCCGACAGCCTTTAATAAAGACAAGTCGTTGATATCATCTCCTATATAGGCTGTTCCCTTTAAATCAATCTGTAATTTATTACATAATTGCTGAGCTGTCTGAAGTTTATTTTTAACCCCCTGGAACAGATAATCAATTTTTAATTTTTCAGCTCTGCGCTGCACAATAAAAGTATCTTCTCCGGTAAGAATGGCAACAGGAATTCCAAGTCGGTGGGCAAAAAGAACTCCGGCACTATCGTAAGTATGAAATTTTTTCCATTCGTTACCGGTCTGGTCATAATACATACCACCGTCTGTCCATACACCATCAATATCAGTCATGATTAATAGAGGTAGTTTGCTCATTTTGCTATATTTTCAGGATAAATAATCTCATTGGCAGCAATAGGGGTAATCACCTTTTTTCCCAGTATTTTCTCTTTTTCACTCCATTTGAAACCATTACCGGGACTTAGTAGGTGAAGATCTTTTTCTTGTATAATATCTCCTGGTTGTAACGGGTGTTTGGTTGCGATAGATCTTTCCAATTTTATTTTGGCTGCATGTACGTGTTCGTCAATAAAAAGTTCTTCCTGACCTAAAGAGCGTTCTATTAGGCGGATGTCCCGGATCATCCGGTTTACTCCGTCCGGGCCCAAAGAACCGGCTTGATCAGTCCCTTTCATCCTCCGGTCAATGGTGACGTGCTTTTCGATAATTTCTGCCCCCAAACCAATAGCAGTTACTGGAGCTGAAATTCCAATGGTATGGTCTGAAAAACCAATTGTATATTGGCTATAATGCTTTTTAAGGTAGCTGATTGTGCGTAGATTCAGATGATCAGGATGGGTCGGATATTCAGAGACACAGTGTAGAATCGCAATATCCGAATGATATTTTGTAATGACGGAAAGAGCTTCATCCAGTTCTTTTTTCCCTGCCATTCCGGTTGATAAAATAATGGGAATACGGGTCTCTGCCATTCTTTCCAGGAGAGGAAGATTTGTCAGATCACGGCTGGCGACTTTCAACTTATCGGGAGTAAATAATTTCAGTAAAGATAGGCATCCGATGGAACAAAGAGTTTCAATAAAATCCAGACCTAAAGATTTGGCATATTGGTATACTTCGTAGTGCTGTTCATTATTTAGCTCCAGAAAAGCCCGGTGTTCTCCGTATGTTTTACCAAAGGAGTTTGGGTTATCATATGGCCGTAGCATTTGAGAAGTGGTCAGTTCTTCGGATAAATCCCGTTTTGTCATTTTAACGGCATCCATGGGTTTTAAATCCAGATGGAAGCTTTCTTCTTTTACGGGGCGTGAGATTAATTCAACAATCAACTTGGCAATATCGACTGAACCATTGTGGTTTTGTCCTATTTCTCCAATAATATAAGTAGGTTTCATTTTGAATTCTTTTTGATTTGTTCTGCCATAATTTGGAAATAATCCGGATGTTTTTTTATGATTTTCACGATATTTTCCGGAATGAACTCTATTTTGTGATTCACGGCTTCGGTAAATATTTGTTGTTGAAGTTTAAAATCTTCTTCTGTGTCTACAGTCAGGCGCAGGGGCTCTGTTTCAATTTCAATGGGAATTGGCAAATAGGAGATTTGAAATAATTCAGGATGAGAATATATAAAATTAGTGACATGTTCATGATATGACGGTTCTGAGGTAAACCCTTTTATTTTATTCAGAGTAGTTAAAGTAACTGCTTCTCCCCAAAATCCATAGTGAGTTTTTATTGTAGGAATACCTTGACTGGTTACAAAAGCGATATAGTCATCAGATGCAGTAGTAATGGTTTCAATTAATTGTTGGAGGTCATCAAGTGCTAAAAAAGGATTGTCGGCACAGATTCTTATCACTTTGTTCAGCCCATAAAATTCTGCAGCATCAATAAAACGTTGGAGCACATCGTTTTCTGAACCTCTGTAATAAGGGATATTGTGTTGTTTGCAGATGGCAGTGATGAGGTTGTCTTTGGGATTAGTTGTTGTTGCGACTATAATAGGGGTTGATGTTATTTTTTTTTTTAATCGGCTGAGTAGTATAGATAAAATAGATTGATTCTGATAAAAAGGAAGAACCATTTTATTGGGTAGTCTGCTTGAACCACATCTTGCTTGAATAATAATACCGGTCATCATTTATTAATTTTGTATTGATCAAAATTAATATTAAATTTGAAAAGTTCTTGTATTGAAGGGGAGGAATAACATATTTTTGTAAAAAACTTTATAAAGTTGATTCCATGGACAAGGATAAAAGCAGGGATTATTACTTACGGGACATTTGTTTAATACCAATTTTGAGAAAATATTTCCGTTTTTTTAATCTGTCCGGGATGCAATTGGGAATTCTGCTTTTAAAATTTTATATACAAGAAACATATCTAAAGAAACATTCCTTTTAATCGTGTCTAATCTTTCTCTTTTTAATATGGAGAAATACAAGCTAAAGAAAGCGAAAAAACAAGGATGTAAAATTGTTTTGTGAATGAAAAAGATCATTTTAATTGACCACGAACCGTATACTGTCCACAGGGGAAATATTTTTTATATGGATTATTTGATTTCTTGTGGGTTTGAGGTGGAAGTATGGGATATTTCTGCTTATTTATATGCTGATCTGAATTTATATAAGGGAGAAGATGTAGGATATTTATACCGTTTTTCTTCCCAGGAACAATTGGCAGAACAATTGGGGAAAACGGAAATACCCGGCGCTTTATTTATAGTCGAGGTGCCGAATCATTGGAAAAACCGTAAAATATTCAAATTATTAAAGGACTATGGATGTTATACTATCCGCTTGAGTTTGTATGAAGCTTCTAATTTGCCTCCTTTGCCCTTGCTGAAGCGGTTAAAGTATGTGGAAACCGGAAAAATGATACAATATTTGCGTATTGCCGGGGGAGCATTTTTGTATAGGTTTTACAGATACCGTTATCATTTTAAACCCTATGATTTATATATATCTTCCCGGGAAAGTTTGCCCGGGATATTGCGGATTAATCAGACAGATTACGAAACATACCAAAAGATAAAAGATTGCGAGGCATTGATTCAAAAACCTTATGTGGTGTTTATTGATCAATATTTTCCGTTACATCCGGATTTTGCCATTTTTTACCATAAGAAGTTACAGGGAGAGAAACAGTATCAACAAATTCTGAATCAATTTTTTTCCCGGATCGAGCAAAAATATCAGGTAGAGGTAGTTATTGCAGCCCATCCTAAATCAGCTTATGTTCCCGAGACATTTCAAGGCAGAAAAATTATAAAATACAAGAGTCCTGAATTGATCAAATACGCTCAGTTTGTTATTATGCATACTTCTTTGGCTATTTCTTTTGTCTTGTTGTTTAATAAACCGGTAATTTTTATCACAACCGAACAATATAATTCTTATAAGAAATTGAGGATGCTTGAAGAAAAACTGGCCTTGTTATGTCGGAAAAAAATCATTAATATAGAGAAGGATGATAAGGAAGAATTGGATGTCAGTCCGGTTGAAGAGGAATGCAGAAAAAAATATATTTATACTTATCTGACTTCTCCGCAAAATGAGGATCAGAGTAACAGGGTATTGCTCCGGGATATATTTTTGTCATTATCATAAAAACAAAAGTCAGGTGAAAATTGCATATTGTATTCGGAGTTTGAAGGGAGCCGGCGGAATGGAACGGGTGTTGGCAAATAAGGCCAATTATCTGGCAGAAAAATTAGGATATGAGGTAATTATTATCACGTTGGATGAGCCGGATTATACTCCCTTTTTTGAATTTTCTCCCCGTATCCGGCGTTGTGGCTTGGGAGTGAAGTATATTGATTCAAAACAAAAGTCTCCCTTATTTAGTCCTTGGGTAACGTTAGCCAATATGCGAAAGCACCGGAAAGCGTTGGAACAACTGTTGTGTCAACTCCGGGTAGATATAGTAGTTTCAATGTTTGACACGGAAGCCCGTTTTCTGTGGAAAATCAAAGATGGGAGTAAAAAAGTATTGGAAATCCATTTTTCCCAGTGGGGAAGGAAAAGAATGAATCGAAGCAGGAGCGGATACGGGGTGGATTACCTGAAAAATCTTTACGACAATTGGGTTGTCGGTAAGTATGACGCTTTTGTGGTGCTGACGGAAGAAGACCGGAGGCTTTGGAAACATGCCCGGAATATTTCAGTGATTTATAATGCTTGTACTTTAACAGTTCACGAGCCTGCGGTATTGGAGAATAAAC
>URJC01000190.1 GCA_900548135.1 uncultured Odoribacter sp.
CCCGTGGCCTATCAAGTAATATTTTTGCCGGTGAGTATCATTCAGCTTTCAAAGGCCGGGGGATGACTTTCAGTGAGGTCCGTGAATACCAGTATGGGGACGATATCCGGAATATTGACTGGAATGTGACAGCACGCCATAACCGGCCGTATGTGAAAGTGTTTGAGGAAGAAAGGGAGTTGACTGTGATGTTGATGATCGATGTCAGTGCTTCCCGTAATTTCGGAACGGTTTCCAAACTGAAAAAGAATCAGATCACAGAAATTGCAGCGGTCATTGCCTTTTCCGCTATTCAGAATAATGATAAAATCGGTGTGATTTTTTTCTCTGATAAGATTGAAAAGTTTATTCCTCCGAAGAAGGGGAGAACCCACATTCTTCATATTATCCGTGAATTGATTGATTTCTATCCGGAAGACCGGCAAACAAATATTGAACAGGCATTGGAATATGTGACCAGTTCAATAAAGAAGCGTTGTACTTGTTTCGTGATTTCGGATTTTATTGATGAACATAATTTTGCACATGCCTTGTCGATTGCCAACCGGAAGCATGATGTTGTGGCCTTACGGGTCTATGACCAGCGTGAAAATGTGCTGCCGCCTGTGGGAATGATGTATTTAAGAGATGCGGAAACCGGAGAGCAGATGTGGGTGGATACTTCAGATAAGAAACTGAGGGAGGAATATGAAAAATATGCTTTTATCCGGGAAAAAGAATTGGACGCAACTTTTAAACGGGCAGGGGTGGATGTTGCCAATATAAGTTCCGATGAGGACTATGTACGGGCTTTGATCACTTTGTTTAAAAAGAGAGCTTAAGTCGGGTTGATTGAAGAAATGCGGTTTGGAGAGAGGTGGAAACCGTAGATCATAAATCATAAATCTAAATGTATGATGAGTTGTTTAAGACAAATAGTATTGTTTCTGTTTCTTGGTTTGGGAATCGGTGCATTGAATGCCCAGAATGTGGAGTATGGGGTGGCTTTGGACACAAATTATATGATGATTGGTGATCAGCAGCACCTTACTTTTAGAGTGAAAGGGGATCCTGGTTTGAAGATTATTTTCCCCCAATTGAAAGATACTATTACCAAAGGAGTAGAAATTATCTCTGGCCCGGTATTGGATTCGATAAAAGACAAGGACGGGAGATGGTTGTTTGAAGGGAAATACGTCATCACTGCTTTTGATTCGGGAGTATATGTCATTCCTCCGATGCCGATTACAGTGGAAGGGCAGGAGTACAATAATGTTCTTAGGACTGATCCTCTGGTGTTTGCGGTCAATACCTTTCAGGTGGATCCCCAAAAAGGAAATTATGATATTGTCCAGCCTTATGCGGCTCCCTGGACTTTTGCCGAAATATTGCCTGTTGTCCTGTGGGTGTTATTGGGCATTGTCGTTTTGATATTGCTTTGGTGGTTATGGCAACGGCATAAGAAAAATAAACCTTTGTTTACACCGAAAAAGGAAGATATACCTCCTTATGTAAAGGCGATACGGGCATTGGATGATATAAAAAACGAAAAGCTTTGGCAGGCAGGGAGGGAGAAAGAGTACTATACCCGCTTGACAGATACGGTACGCCAGTATTTGGATGAGGAATTCCATATTCCGGCTATGGAGCAAACTTCCGGAGAGACGTTGAAAGCTTTGGAAGGATGCCCGGAAGTAGGGGATAAAGAACGTACCAGGGTGGCTGATATGCTGACCACTGCCGATTATGTGAAATTTGCCAAATTCACTCCTTTGCAGGATGAAAATGCACGTTATCTGGATACAGCCTATGATTTTGTTCAGGTGACCCATCAAAGGGTGGAGGCAGAATTAGCAGCACAACAACAGCGGGCTGCCGAGGAAAAACAACGCTTTGAGGAGGAAGAAAAGAAACGGCGGGAAGCTGAAGAAAAAGCACAGGCTGGGAATGAAGCCAAAGGTAATTGATATGAAACTGCTGGAAATGGGAGTGAGACTATTAGAGAATTAGCACATTAATAATTAAAAACGATGTTTGGATTCGAATTTGCAAACCCGAAATATTTTTTATTGTTGGTATTATTGATACCGATGGTATTGTGGTATGTTTTCCGGGAGAAAAAATCACATGCAGATCTGCAATTTTCTTCTTTGCAGGCATTTAAAGGGCCGGATATGGTTGAGGCATGTCTTGTTTGCTTTGGAAGTATTGGCCATTGTATTTTTGGTTTTTGCCTTGGCGCGTCCGCAGTCTAGTAATAGTTGGCAGACCTATACCAGCGAAGGTATTGATATTGTGTTGGCATTGGATATCTCGGGGAGTATGCTGGCACGCGATTTTACCCCTGATCGTTTGGAAGCCGCTAAAGAAGTAGCTACCAAGTTTATTCTGGAACGTCCGCAGGATAAAATCGGGTTGGTTATTTTTGCCGGGGAGAGTTTCACCCAATGTCCGTTAACGACTGACCAGGCCGTGTTAGTCAATTTACTGCGGGAAGTGAAAAGTGGAATGATCGAGGATGGGACGGCCATCGGTTTGGGATTGGCAAATGCTGTCAACCGCCTGAAAGATAGCCCTGCAAAATCAAAAGTGGTCATTTTGTTGACAGATGGAGTGAACAACCGGGGAGCCATTGCTCCGGCAACGGCTGCTGAACTGGCAAAGACCTACGGTATCCGGGTGTATACAATCGGAGTGGGTACTTACGGAGAAGCTCCATATCCGGTGCAAACCCCTTTTGGAGTGCAGTTGCAAAATGTACCGGTGGAAATCGATGAAGATGTTTTGCAGCAAATAGCAGCACTGACAGGAGGAAAATATTTCCGCGCAACAGATAATGATAAACTGAAACAAATTTATCAGGAAATCGATCAATTGGAAAAGAGCAAAATTGAAGTTAAACATTTTAGCAAAAAGAATGAACAATATTTCATTTTCGGATTGATCGGCATGTGTCTATTGATTACACAGGCGTTATTGCGTTACACGGTTTTACGGAAAATCCCATAAAATTATAGATTTGCTTTCTCAGATGTACAGGTTTGAAGATCGTAAATCCACAATTATAACTTATAAATTAGTTTGATTATGTTTAGATTTGCACATCCCGGCTTATTATATCTTTTGATTGTCATCCCTTTATTGATTGTATTTTTTGTGATGATGGCCCGAAAGAAGAAAAAAGCCATTGCTGAGTTTGGGAATCCTGAATTATTGGAGCCTTTGATGCCTCTTTTGTCTTTTCGGCGGGGAGCGTGGAAGTTCGTCATGTTGATGTTAGCCCTGGTATTTGTCATTATAGGGGTTGCAGGACCGCAGTTTGGATCTAAATTGCAGCAGGTGAAGAAAAAAGGAGTTGAATTGATGATAGCCCTTGATGTCTCTAATTCCATGATGGCTCAGGATATAAAGCCCAGCCGTTTGGAAAAAGCGAAACTGGCGATTGCCCGGATGGTAGAGAAATTATCAAATGATAAAGTCGGGTTGATCGTGTTTGCCGGTGATGCTTATGTGCAATTGCCGATTACGACGGATTATTCTTCTGCTAAGCTGTTTTTATCTAATATCAGTACAGATGTTGTACCTATACAGGGGACAGCTATAGGATCTGCTATAGATTTAGCGGCAAAATCTTTTACACCCGAAACCGAAACTTCGAAAGCAATTATAGTGATTACAGATGGGGAAAACCATCAGGATGATGCTGTGGCTGCTGCTAAAAGGGCACGTGAAAAAGGGATTACGGTACACACTATAGGAATGGGGTTGGAACAAGGGGCTCCAATACCTGAAAAAGGACACCCCGGACAGTTTATGAAGGACGGAAGTGGAAATATTGTCGTTTCAAAATTGGACGAAAAAACTTTAAAAGAAATCGCTAAGAGTGGTGAAGGGTTGTATGTACGTGCCAGTAATACCGAGGTGGGACTGACTCAGTTACTGGATGAAGTGAATCGTATGGAAAAAACATTACTGGAAGAACGGATATATACAGATTATGCCGAGAAATATCAGTATTTTTTGTTAGTGGGGTTATTTTTCATTTTTGTAGAATTTATGATCTTAGGCAGGAAAAATAAACACTTTATGAAAATAAATCTTTTTAGAAGATAAGAGTGAGTGCCATATATGATGATGAACGATTAATGATGAAGGATATGTTGAAACCTGTAATAATATTTGCATTAGTTTTTTGGGTTGCTATGCCGCTGATGGCGCAGCAGGAAAGAAAGTTTATCCGGGAGGGAAATGAGCTTTTTGAAAAGCAAAATTTCGAAAAAGCTGAAGTGGAGTACCGGAAAGCTGCTGATAAAAAGATGGATTCTTTTGAAGCGGCTTTCAATATGGCTGATGCCTTGTATAAACAGAAAAAATACGATGAGGCTTTACAGCAGTTTACCAATTTGGCAAAGAGCGAGAAGGACAAAGAGCGTTTAGGTGAAATATACCATAATATTGGGAATACCTTGTTGTCAATGGAAAAAACTGAAGAGAGTATCGAAGCATATAAAGAGTCGTTGAGAAACAGACCGAATGCTGAGCAGACAAAGTATAATCTTGAATTTGCACGCCATAAACAACAGCAGAATCAACAAGACCAGAACAAGGATCAGAACAAGGACCAAAATAAAGATCAGGACCAGAATCAGGACCAGCAGCAGGATAAAGATCAAAATAAGGATCAAAATAAGGATCAGCAGGACCAGCAGGACCAGAACAAAAATCAGCAAGATCAGAATAAAGATCAACAGAATCAGCAGGATCAGAATAAAGACCAGCAGGATCAGCAACAGCAACCTCAACAACAGGAAGGTAAGATTTCTAAAGAGGACGCAGAACGTTTATTAGAAGCTTTACAGAATGATGAGAAGAATGTACAGGAAAAAGTACAGAAACAGAAAGCACAGGAACAAAAGGCAAAACGTATGAAGATTGATAAAAATTGGTAATACTATACTGAATTAATTGTTATTGTTTAACTACTTTTGCGGTCTGGAATTAAAATAGATACCAATGAGGACATTTGGATTAATCATATTATTGTTTATCACGAGTCTGGCTTATGCTCAGCAAGTTGAGTTTAAGGCTTCAGCACCTTCGGTGGTGGCAACAGGGGAACAATTCAGGCTTTCATACACAGTTAATCAGGAGGGAACTGATTTGCAGGTACCCACGCTGGAAGGCTTTGACCTGTTAATGGGACCTGCGATGAGCCAGTCTTCTTCTTTTTCGATGGTTAATGGAAAAACCACTCAAAGTGAATCTTACACTTATACTTATGTTTTGGAAGGCCTGCGGGAGGGAACTTTTCAGATTCCCGGGGCTACAATTACGGTGAAGGGCAAGAAGTATACTTCTAATAGTTTGAAAATAGAGGTCGTTAAAGGAAGCGGCAACAACAATGGCAATAACCGGAATCAGGCAAACCGGGCTGCCCAGCCGGATGTAACGGCTGCAATTAATGAGAGTAATTTGTTTGTGAAAGTGGATGTATCCCGCCGGAATTTATA
>URJC01000191.1 GCA_900548135.1 uncultured Odoribacter sp.
GGCATTCTGACGATCTCATTACGTAGAAAAGTTGCATTTATTCCGATTTCCCATTTCCATTTTCCGCGTTGAAGCAACCGGCTATCCAAAGACAATTCCACTCCGCAATTTCGGACACTACCCGTATTCATCCATAAAGAAGTAGTACCACTGGACAACACCTGAGGAACATTAAACAAAAGATCACGGGAATCTTTCCGGAAATATTCCACTGTCCCCGACAATACCCCCCAACAACTGAATTCAGCAGCCATATCAAAAGAAATCTGAGTTTCCCATTTCAAATCAGGATTTCCAAAACCCGAAAAGGCAATCCCAGGCTCCAAAGCATTATTTGCTCCAAGCATATACAGCGATTGCGAAGGATAATAATCAGCTACATACGTATTGGGCAGACTAGTAGAACGGAGTACAGCATCATTACCTGTCTTTCCGTAGGAAATACGGAACTTCATATAATCTAATCCGGAAACTTTCTCCAGAAAAGTTTCCCTTCCGATATTCCAGGACACCCCTACAGCCCAGAAATTGCCCCACCGGTTTCCCCTACCAAACCGTGAACTCCCATCCCGACGATAAGATACTGAAAAATCATAAAGATCACCATAATTATATCCAACCTGAAGTAAATATCCTTCCTTGCGGTAAGTATCTGTATAAGAAGACAGCCGACTGATCGTCAAGAAATCAGACATCACATAAGTATCTTCCAACACCTGATCTTGCCGGGTTCCTGAAAACGACTCATTTTTATAATCATAACTCTCATGCCCTAATAATAATGCCACTTGATGTCCGGAAAAATTCCGCCGATAACTCAAAAATTCATTTACCGTCACAGTCGTGCCCCGGACCGAAGAAGAAGAAAATCTTCCAGGTGAACTAGCTACTCCTTTCAATTCATATTGTTCACGTCTCTGGTCATAACTATCTATTCCTATCCGGCAAGTAGCAGCCAATCCTTTCCACAGGGTCAACTCAGCAAAACCTCTTCCCATAAATGTATTACGCTCAAAATGGTCCCGGTTACGCAAAGTTTCTTCCACAATATTCCGGTTATTAAAAGCAGATATGCTACCTCGTTCGCTATAATCATAAAGCCGGTTTCCCGAAGCGTCTGTCACATATTCTCCTTTATCCCGGTCATATACATGAACCGGAAAAACCGGGCCGATATAACGGGTGAAATAAAATGGATTCACTGAATTACTTGGATTATCGCGGGTATTTGCCAAATCACCATTTGTCCGGGAAAAATTCAAGTCTAAACCAGCTTTCAAGCGCGAAAACGGATGAAAATCACCGCTGAACCGGGCAGTAAACCGTTCAAGACCAGAATGAACCACATAGCCCTGTTCGTCCAGATAGCCCAGATTGACATACAAACCCGAATTGCGAAACCGGGTATTGTAAGATACATTATATTCACCACGATACCCTTTTCTAAAAAGATAATTCCCCCAATCCAAATCATCATACAATAATTGCCTAGCCTCCGGATTCAGACTTCCATCGGCTAAAACAATTTCATCATTGGAAATTCCTGTAAAAGGATTGGAAAGCAACTTCCCATAAAGTCCCCGAGTAGCATTTGTTGAAGCTACTGACATTTCTTCTCCGGCCGAAAGCAATCCATTGCGCAACATTTCCCATTGCAATGGATAGTAATCAGTTATTCCAACCCGGTCATATTCCGGAATTCCCCGTTCACTAAAACCTTGTTTTATAGAAAAATGAAGTATCGGACGGGAAGCATTCCCCCGGTTCTGATGGATCAACACGACTCCGTTTCCTGCACTTAAGCCATAGAGAGAAGCTGAAGCTGCATCTTTTAAAACAGTAATACTTTGTATGTCAGCAGGATTCAAATCACAAAGTTCGCCATTATAAATCGTCCCGTCTATCACATAAACCGGACTACTACCGGCGTTTACAGAACCAAATCCCCGGATACGGAGTGAAGGAGCTGTTCCCGGTTGTCCGTTAGATTCTCCCAGTATCACACCTGACATCACCCCTTCAAGTGGGGCAGTCCCAACACTCACTGCCCGATCCCGGAACTGATCTCCGCTCAAGGTAGAAACTGAACCAGAAAAAGAACTACGACGTGCTGTTCCATAAGCAACCGCAAAAGATTCATCCAATACAATATTCTCCGTCCGTAGAATAATTTCCATATTTTTCCGGACTTGAATCCTACGTTCTTCAAAACCAACACAAGAAACCCGAAGGTAATGACTCCCTTTCGGTACCTCCAAACGAAAATGCCCCGATAAATCAGTGGCTGTTCCCAAATGCTTATTGATGACTACAACAGAAGCCCCGGCAATAGGACTACCTTTCACGTCAGTGACTTTTCCACTGACAATCATATTTTCCTGCGCCCCTGACTTAAAAAACAACAGCAGGAACAGGAAGAAAAAAGATGTTTTTAACATAAATTTAATTACCACTCGTATTTAATTTGCAAAGTAACTAAATTTTAACTTACTTCAATACATATTTACCATTATCTGCCTAACAATAATTGTCTCAATTGTAAAATATCCTCCACAATATACTCTGCTTTCGCATCAACTAATTCTTTCCGGGAACCATATCCATACAATACCCCGATAGCTGAAAGTCCTGCCCGGTGTGCCCCTTCTACATCAAACTTCCGGTCACCTACCATCACCACCCGCTGAACATCTTTAATCCCATTCTCTTCCAGCACATAACGAATTACTTCATCCTTTTGCAAACGCAATCCATCTAAAGCTGCCCCTCCTATAAATGAAAAATAATGATCTAAATGAAAATATTCCAGAATTTGCCGGGCAAAAATCTCGGGTTTGGAAGTGGCTATCATCAATTTTTTCCCATGCTGTTGCAATGCTCCCAACATAGCTTCCATACCCGGATATACCTTATTTTCGTATAATCCGATAGTGGAAAACCGTTCCTTGTAAATAGTAATTGCTTCCCAAGCCTGTTGTTCTGAAAAACCATAAAATTCCCGGAAAGAATCCAGTAAAGGCGGCCCGATAAAACCACATAATTCCCGCAAATCATCCACTTGAATTCCAAAATGATTTAATGCATATTCAACACAACGGGTAATCCCCAACATCGGATCGGTAATAGTACCATCCAGATCCAACAGTACACAATCGAAAACTTTATCCATTGCTATTCAGTATTAACTTTCCAAACGCCCGCAAATTACCGGAAAGTCCAATTTACGAATATACAAAAATATTAAAAACCAAACTTTTTCTGACTCAGTTTTCTTTCAGCAAAAAGTTTGGTTCCCAGCCTGCTTTCCCGGATTTCCTGTCCTATCAACAGGTATAAAATTATTTCAGTAAATGATCTATCTGTTGATTAATAAATTGTATCTCCTGGTCGGTCAGTATCACATCTGCAGCTTTTGCATTTTGAATAGCCTGTTCTGAATTTCGGGCCCCAACCAATGCGACAGTAATTCCCGGGTGTTCAATTGTCCAACGAATAACCAATTGTCCCAATGTCACGTTTTTTTCTTCAGCCAATGGCTTCAATTTCTCCAGAAAAGCATTTGTTTTCTTAATACTATCATCTGTAAAAAAAGGATTTGTCTTACGATGATCCCCTTCTGCAAACTCATGACCGGGTTGCATCTTGCCCGTCAATAATCCCCTTTCCAAAGGACTATAGACAATAACAGATTTCTGATTCCGGATACAATAAGGAATAGTATCCCGGTCCATTCCCCGGTTTACCATACTATAGGGAATCTGATCAGAAACCAAATTAATTACCTTCGCAGCATCTTCCATCAAGGCCGCATCGTAATTACAAACACCGGCATACCTTACTTTTCCTTGTTCTATCAAACGCTCCACAGCCTCAAATGTCTCATTTAAAGGTGTCGTCGTATCCGGCCAATGAATCTGGTATAAATCAATATAATCTGTACCCAAACGTCGCAAACTATCCTCACATTCCTTAATTACACTTTCTTTTCCGGCATATTTATAAATATCAATCGGATTCCCCTGATTGTCCTTACTCTTAAAAGCAAAATCACCTTTTGCCAAATCCCAACGCATTCCAAATTTTGTCAGGATCTGTATCTGATCCCTGGAAATACCTTTTATAGCTTCTCCAACAATACGCTCACTTTCTCCCTGCCCATATATCGGTGCAGTATCTATCGAAGTCACTCCCAAGTCATATGCTGACCTGATAGCATTCACTGCCTCATTGTGATCTGTTTTTCCCCACATCCATCCTCCGGCTGCCCATGAACCGAAAGTTATAACGGATAAAGCCAAGTCTGTCTGGGCCAATTTTCTGTATTCCATAAATCAGTATTAAATTAATCCAAAACATTGAAAACGCCAATGATGTCCGAAAAACGTCCCGACATTGCTGACGTTTTCAATTATTCCAATATACAATAAATTCTTTTTCTGAATACGAGATTTTAGAAATTACAGTTACAAAACAATACATCCGTCCATTTGTTGTCATCCTGTCTTCATTTCGATTGGGTGCCTCTGAAACTCATTATACTCTGATTTCTATTTCATTGCAAGCGTAATTTGTTCTCCTTTATTCAGAACCACCTTTACATAACCATCCTCTATATTCAAATTCTTTCCCTTCAGGGCTACAGCACTAACATTAGCCGGAATTTTTACCTTAAAAGTATGATCCACCCGGGCTGTCAACACCAATTGTTCTGCTTTTCCATCTCTCCAGCTCAAATCAACAACACCTCCACCCCGAACACAAAGTCCTTTAAAGCTCCCGTTTTTCCAGACATCCGGCAAAGCCGGCAACACTTCTATATAACCTTGCTGGCTCTGTATCAACATCTCTGCAATACCAGCACAACCACCAAAATTACCATCAATCTGAAAGGGAGGATGGGCACAGAACAGATTTGGGTAAGTTCCTCCCCCGTTATAAACGATTTTCCCATCAATAGCTACCGGGGTTAAAAGGTTTTTCAATAGTTTATAAGCCCGGTTGCCATCGTGTAAACGTGCCCAAAAATTAATTTTCCAAGCCCTTGACCATCCTGTTCCGGCATCTCCCCGACGTTCCAGCGTTTTCCGGGCAGCTGCAGCTAATTCCGGAGTCTCAGCCACTGAAATCTGATTAGAAGGGTACAAGCCAAAAAGATGGGATACATGCCGGTGATGAATATCCGTTTCTTCATAATCTTCCAGCCATTCCTGCAAATAACCTCCCTTAGAACTAATTTGCATAGGAGGCAATTTTTGAATAGCCTCCTCCAATTCTCCGGCAAATACCCGGTCCTGTCCCAATATCCCGGCTGCCTGGATCGTATTAGTAAACAATTCTTTCACCAACTGAATATCCATAGTCGGTCCCATACAAGCACTCACCGCAATACGTGTTCCCGGCATATAAAATGCATTCTCAGGCGAGGACGAGGGAGCCGTAACC
>URJC01000192.1 GCA_900548135.1 uncultured Odoribacter sp.
CAGGCTTTTCAGCATCTTTACTGGAAAAAAATACGTTCCGGTCGCCTTTACCTAAATACAAAGCTTCTTTATAACCCAGTTCAAAGGTTTTCCCATCAACTTCAACAATACCAGCCCCCCCCACATTGATGATTCCCAATTCTCTCCTCCACAGGAAAAAAGGAGCTCTCAACGGATCAATCGGAGTCAATTCCAATTTTTCATTTACAGGAACAGCCCCCCCACAATCAGACGGTCATACATCGTATAAACCATATTAATTTCATCATCCACCATCAATTTATTAATCAAAAACTCTTTTCTCAGACGGGTGGTGTCATATGCTTTTGCATCCTCTGGATGGGAAGCATAACGTACTTCATAATTTATTTTCATTGTTTTCAGATTTATTATTAATAATTCAAAATTTTATCCTCTTCGTATTCCAACCGTAGAATCCCGGACAATCAATTCCGGCATCAAAACGACATCGGCTGGATTTTCCCCATTAATCTTCGCTAACAACATCCGGGCAGCTTGCTGTCCCATCTGTTTACTAAACTGGTCAACCGAACTTAATGAAGGTGTGACCAAAGCATCCATCGGTTCATTAGCAAAACCGCATATCGCAATATCTTCGGGAATATTCACACCGCTTCTCAGTAATTCCAGCATCATACCCATCGCCACAAAGTCACTGGTACAAAAAACAGCATCCGGTCTCTCTTTCATTTGCAGCAACTGCCGGGCAACAATTTGTCCCTGTAACTGTGACGCCTCACCAGAGATCACCCACCCCTCGCCAGGCTCAATTCCATGCGAACGCATAGCCTCCATATATCCTTCGTAACGGCGTCTCCACACAGAAATATGTTGATAACTGGCATAATGAAAAATCCTTCTTCTTCCTTGTTTCAGCAGGTGCTCAACCACCATATAAGCTCCCCGGAAATCATCCACAGTCACCTGTCCGGCATGGATCTGGTCCGAAACCCGGTCAAACAACACCAGAGGTATCCCATAATTCTCCAAAGCGTTAAAATGAGCATATTCCCGGGTTCCCGAAGCAAGTGAAGCGATAACCCCATCTACACGTCCCTGAGCCAAAGAATTGACAATTTTCTTTTCTTTTTCAAATAATTCCTGTGACTGGCAAATTAAAACATCATATCCTTCCCGGTAAGCTTCTTCTTCTATTCCGTCAATCACAGAAGAAAAGAAATTACGATTAATATTAGGTACCACAACTCCCAGCGTATTACTTTTACCCAATTTCAGATTAACAGCCATACGGTTAGGCTTATAATTCATCTCATGGGCTTTCTTTTGCACCATTTTCCGGACCTCCGTACTAATCCTGGGATGATCCTGCAAAGCCCTTGATACCGTAGAAGCAGATACGTTCAGACTTTTGGCAATATCGTAAATTGAAGTATTCTTTTTCATTTTTCTATGTGCAATATAATAAAATTTATACAACCGATTGCACAAAGATATAAGATTTGTTTATAAAAATAAAATATTCAGAGAAGAATATAAAATATTATATTCTTCTCATTTTTAACAGCTTAGTAAACTATATTCATATTTAAACATTTTTAAACTTTATCCCAATACTGTTTCTATCTCTTTCAGCTCATTTTCTTCAAACTCCAAATGGCGTAAAGCATTCAGGTTGTCCAACAATTGCGCAACAGAACTCACTCCCACCAGAACACTGCTGACCCGCTCGTCTTTTAACAACCAGGCTAAAGCCATTTCTGCTAAAGTTTGTTGTCTTTCAGCAGCAATTTTATTCAACCGCTTCGCCTTTTCCACAATTTCAGGTGTCACCATCTCTGTCGTCAACCGGCCTGTCGGTTTAGCTGCTCTTGAATTTTCAGGAATACCGTTCAAATATTTATCTGTCAACCGGCCCTGGGCGAGAGGCGAAAAAGCAATCAAGCCGATCCCCTGTTCTCCCAATAAAGGCAAAAGTTCAGGTTCAACTGTTCTCTCTAACATGGAATACCTTGCCTGATGAATCAGGCAAGGTACCCCCATTTGTTTCAATAAAGCAACAGCTTTCCGGGTCTGCATTGGATTATAATTTGAAATTCCCACATACAAGGCTTTTCCCTGACGGACAATATCAGCAAGAGCAGTCATTGTCTCCTCAAAAGGAGTATTGGGATCCGGACGATGAGAATAGAAAATATCCACATAGTCCACCCCCATCCGTTTCAGGCTCTGATTCAAACTAGCCACCAGGTATTTCCGGCTTCCACCATTTCCATAGGGTCCCGGCCACATATCATATCCTGCCTTCGTTGAAATAATCAACTCATCCCGATACCTTCCCAACCCGTCTTTTAAGATCCGGCCAAAATTTTCTTCCGCAGAGCCATACACCGGCCCATAGTTATTAGCCAGATCAAAATGGGTAACCCCATGGTCAAAAGCAGCAAATGCTATTTTACTATAATTCTCATAGGTATCCACACTTCCGAAGTTATGCCACAATCCCAATGAAATAACCGGTAATTGTAACCCACTGTTCCCGCAATACCGATATCTCATAGACTGATAACGTCCTTCATCAGCCTTATATTGTTCCATAGTCATTCCTGGTAAACTTTCAAATTTGTAACCCGGCTTTTGAAATTTCCTGCTTTTTCCAATGGAAATACCAAAGTCGGCAAATAAAACATTTTACTTTTTCCCTCATTATAATAACGAACCTGTTTGTCCAGGGTTTCGACTAATTTTCCGTCCAGGTAAAGCTTTACAGCATGATTATTTCCGGTAATTGCCACCGTCATCTTTTTCCCTTTCTGAATAGGATAAGTAAACGTATTCAGATATCCGTCACGGGCAAACCCCAGCATTCCCCGGATCGGGTCAGAAAGAGGCCGTTCCCTTTTCTTCTGCTGCTCCTTCTATATCAAAGGTCACCCGATAATTATATCCAATCTCACGGTAAGGCAACCGACTTCCGGGTTCCACAACCGCCTGTTCGTAAACCAGTCCGGGCTTGTGACTCAATTTGCCTGCTATGTTTACTCCGGGCGCTTCAATCATCTGTTTACATCCGGCAGCAAACTGCTCATAAGGTAAAGAAGTCTGTTTACCCGTCCACATTTTCACAGCCAGGGTTTGTAATGCCGGAAATGCCCTGTCGTGAATATCCTTCGTCGATACTCCGTTCCCCACATGGTCATTCCAGACAGCAAACATACCTCCCAGAATTGCCGGGTCTTTTTCCTTGAATTCCACTTTTCATACAAATTTTTCGTATTCAGGTAATCATAGTAATATCCGGCTGCCGGAACAATATACACCAATCCGTCCGGGATACTGATCAGCTGATAACCTTGTTTCACCATTTCTTCCGGATTCGCATATCCGTTATACCAGGCATTCATAATCACATTTTCGGACTTTACCGGCGTTGTACCGGCCGCATGTGTCAATGCTCCCCAAATACAAGCCTGTTTGCCAAAACTCTCCACATAACGGATATAATAATCGGTAAAATAACGGAATTTTTCTACAACCTCTTTCTTTTTATTAGAGTATTCATCTGTCCCGATATGTACTCTTTTTCCCCGGAATACCGGATTTTCTCCCTCCAGATATTCCTTAAAAAGCCCGTCTAAGAAGGTATAGGTCTCCGGATTAAACAAATCCAGATGGTCCATTCCATATTCCTGGCTTCCGATTTCAGGCTTATATTGGGTAAATGCCAGAGAATGCGCCGGCACATCGATTTCCGGAATCACCTCAACACATTCCTCTGCCAATTTCTGAAAATCAATAAACTCTTGTTTGGTATAAAAACCGTCACGTGCTGTCAGACCGGGATAAGTATCGGACTCCAGACGAAAGGCTGCATAAGTTTTCATCCAGTCCTGATTAAAATATTGTTTAAAACCATTATCATTTAAATGAACCTGCAACGTATTCATCTTATAATAGGACATGATTTTTACATAATCCCTCAAAAAAGACATCGGAATGAATTTACGGCCGCAATCAATCATAAATCCACGCAAATTATAATCCGGGCAGTCCCGCACACTTCCTTTAGGTAATGCCTGATTTTTCTCTTGTGCTGCCATTTGCAACAAAGTACGGGTAGCCCAATATACCCCCTGACTCTGAGGTGCCGAAACGACAACCTTGTCTGCGATTCTTATGGTGTATCCCTCTTTCCCCAGCTTCTTGTCGTTCTGATACGAAAAAATAAAATCGCCTGCTTTTCCTCTGCCGGAAAATACTTTTAACTCTTTTCCGAACATTGCTTTATAATCAGCGGCAAATTGTCCGGCTATCCGTAATAATTCAGGGTCACCGTCAGGACAGGCTACACGGGGATTGGCAGGGGTAAAGTAACCTTCTCCTCCCTTCCATTCCTTCAATTCAGGAATAACAAAAGGTTTCGGGTTTACTCCGGCATAAACATGAATCATAGCAACACACATACATGCTAATAACCAAAAAACACGACTAAAATTTTTCACATCTACAAAATTTTAAATTAGTAATATTCTATCATTAAAATCACCTGAACAAATGATCAGCACTCTGTAATATTTTATTTTTCAATAAGGGAGGAAAATCCGGACGTTCATCCAAAAACTGCCGGACAATCCCGGCGGCTTCCGGACTAGCATGCCCTTTCAGACAAACAGCCATCCAATTCTTAGGAAAAAAGATATCCCCTGTACGTTGTATTTCCTGCAGATTTTCCAAAGCAGGCCTGATGTAATTCAGAGCTTGTTGCTGCCGCAAAGGATGATTCAAAAAGTACACCATTTGCAACACCCAAGGCTCTATCCGCCTATTTTCAGCCACTAACAAAGTATGAAATAAAGAATCTCTGACCCTCAGGTCCGGGACAATAGCCTGAGCCACATACTTAAATTCCCGGAGGCGGTCCGGATTCTTAATACGCTGAGCCTGTTTCTCCGTGATCAGCTTATATTGTCCGGGCATACGAATAGCCAACTCACAAGCCAGCTGCATTTCATCTCTTTCACTCAAGGATAGTCCCGGAAAATTCTTTTCCCTGTTCCATATCTGGTAAACCTCCTGAGTAATCCCGGGTAAACTCCAGATTCCTGACAAAACCTTGAAAGCAGTATGCTGTCTCCCTGCCTTTTCGGGTTTCTGAACTTTTTCCAATAAAGCACGCTCCACCTCAGGATTTCCCCACATCGGCGAATGCAGGCAAATCTCTTGCACATATCCCATTGTTACTGTATAAATCAACGTTTCTTTTTCCTGATCTGCATGCTGCAACAGTCCCCGAACCAACCGACTGGCAGACAATTGTCCTTCCAAATAATTTTCATACAAATTAATAATAACAGATAAGCGGGCTACCGGATCGTCAAAAAAATTCAGATTTTCCAAACAAAATAAAGCTGTTTTCCGGTCCATTGCAAAATAGCCGTATCCCTGACCATCAATATTCG
>URJC01000193.1 GCA_900548135.1 uncultured Odoribacter sp.
CTTCGGCATATTCTTGGACGTATATTCGAAAATATCGGCAATGATCTTCATCGAGAATTTCGGCGGGTAAATATAGGTATTACGCACCATAAATTCTTTCAGGATATCGTTCTGAATGGTACCGGATAGCTGCTCCAGGGTAGCTCCTTGTTCCAGGCCGGCAACAATATAGAAAGCCAGGACCGGAAGCACTGCACCGTTCATAGTCATCGATACAGACATCTTATCCAAAGGAATCTGATCAAACAGGATCTTCATATCCAGGATAGAATCGACAGCCACACCGGCTTTACCAACATCCCCGATTACACGCGGGTGGTCGGAGTCGTATCCACGGTGAGTAGCCAGGTCAAATGCCACAGACAAACCTTTCTGTCCGGCAGCCAGGTTACGGCGATAGAAAGCATTGGATTCTTCAGCTGTAGAAAATCCGGCATACTGACGGATTGTCCAAGGACGTAAAGGATACATAGCCGAATACGGACCACGTAAATACGGAGGAATACCTGCAACATAGTCCAAATGTTCCATACCTTTCAAATCATCGGCAGAATATACCGGTTTCACCGGAATCAACTCCGGAGTAGTCCAGTTTTTAGCGATGTGGTTGGCTTTTTCCCATGCCTCTGCAGACATTGGAGCCTTTTCAGACGCCTTTATATTTATATCTTTAAAATTTGGTTTCATCTTTTAAAAGTTAAAGAGTTACTGAGTTACTAAATGACAGAGTTCTGATATCAAAGAAATCGTTCAAAAACTTTTCTTCACATTGCCGTTACTCATTCATCGTTGCTCGTTACTTTAATTAAATTCCCAGCTTTTGTTGGTAGCCCTTCAATTCCTCAAGGACATTATTCTTCACATGTATATAGTTCATCAATCCTTTAGCTTCCAATTCCGGACGGCTTTCCGGATTACCAGCAACGACAATGATAGCTTTGTCTTTCAGTTTTTCAAAAGCTTCAGGAGCAAATCCGGCATATTCATCGTCAGAACTACACAATACCACAATCGCAGCTTTGTTTTCCAAACAGGCCTGAACACCTTCATCAACAGTCTTGAAACCATTGTTGTCTTTTACTTCAAATCCGGCACAAGCAAAGAAATTACATGCAAACTGAGCACGTGCCTTCCGCATAGCCAGGTTTCCCATCGGGAACATATATACTACCGGACGTCCGTTCTGAGCAGCGTATACATCCGTTTTCAACCGCATAGCTTCGAATGCAGCCGGTCCACGGTAGGATTTCAAAGTTTCAATCTCAGCATCTTCAGCAGTCTCGTCTTCCGGTTCAAAAATACAGGAACACAGCGGACGATCGATTTTTTCATTGAAATTCGGGAATTGATTTACGCCGACAAAATTTTCCTTACGTTGTGCAATAGCCAGATCCCGTGCCTGAGCAGTTGCTTTCACTGCAGCCTGTACAAAACCTTTCTTCAAAGCCTCTACATAACCTCCCTGTTCCTGTACTTCCAGGAATAATTTCCAGGCAGCCTCAGCAATATTCTCCGTCAATTCTTCAATATAATAGGAACCACCGGCAACGTCTACAATCTTAGAAAAATGTGATTCTTCTTTCAGCAATAACTGTTGATTACGTGCCACCCGTTCTGCTAATTCTGTCGGATGACATTCAAAAGTATCATCAAAAGGATGTACAGTGAAAGAATCAACCCCTCCCAATACAGCCGACATCGTCTCAGTCTGAGTGCGCAACATATTTACATTCGCATCATAAACAGTCTTATTCCATTCAGAGGTTTCTGCATGGATATTCATCTGGCACTTGCAATCACAGCACGGCTGATAGGCCTTGACAATGTGAGCCCACAAATACCGGGCTGCACGCAATTTGGCTATTTCCATAAAATATTTAGAGCCAGTAGCAAAATGAAAACGGATTTTCGGAGCCACTTCGTCAATACTCATTCCTGCATCAGTCAGTTTATCCAGGTACTCAACACCGGCAGCCAGTGAGAATCCCAATTCCTGTACGATAGATGAACCCGCATTATTGAATACATAGCCTCCTACTTCTATGGTCTTGAAATTTTTAAAAGCAGCCATTTTTTCCGCATTTGCTTTCACACTTTCAAAAGGCTTCTCACAACATGTTTTTCCTTTCCGGGTGAAAGCACTCAGTGGATCTACATTGATACCACCAACTATTTTTTCAGGAGCAATCCCTCTCTCTTCAACTACAGCATCCAGGATGCTACCTTTCTTACAGCCGGCAACAAAGTTGATCTCTACACATTCCAGGCAAATATCTTTCAGCAGGGTTGCCATATCTGCTTTTGTAAATTCCTGGCATCCATTCAATATGAAACCCAATGAATTCACTCCGCGATTCAGCACATCCAAGGCTTTTTTATTGGCCTCAGCCAGATCCTCTACAACAATGTCCTGGCGCACATACCAATCGTTATTGTCTTTTTTATTACCTCTGACAAACGGGAATTCGCCCGGAAGGCAATTCAGGTTTTGCAGGTCTTTCATATTTTCCAACCGGTACATCGGCTGAACGTTGAAACCTTCATTGGTTCTCCATACAAGCTTTTTATTAAAATCGGCCCCTTTCAGGTCGACAGTGACTTTGTCGATCCACTCTTGCATTGTGTTCGGCGCAAACTCACTGAAAAGCTTACAATTTTCTTTCTCTGCCATAATTTATATATTTAACTGTAACTGTTTGTTTGAAAAAACGAACAAATTTAACCCTTTCGGGGAATTAAAAAAATTATTTAACGCCTTTTTTCCGTAATGAAAGCGACGAAATAAATGAAGCATTCTTCCTCATTTTCTCCGCCCCCCTTTATTTCATATCAAACACAGCCAATATAGGGTTAGCATTCTCATCCATTTGACTGGCCAACTTTTCCAATTCCGGATCACCGATTTTTGTATTTCCGATCACTGAAGAAGAAGCAATAATACAAATCAATTGATTTTTCCAGGCAGCTCGTGGAGCATAGACAATCCCTTCTATCCGGAAACCATTTGAGTCGGTATTCTTTTCAAAAACTCCAATTTTTCACTTCTTCTTGTCAAACAAACAGGTATTTAAGTTTTCCACCTGATCCATAAGCCCACGTTGTACATTCAATACCATAAAACGGTCAAAATCAAATACTCCTCCCAAACGATAACAGGCAGTCCACTGATCGATCATTCTCATAGAAAATTGAGAAGGCTGAAACTTATAATTCCCAAAATCTGCCAATGCATATGGATGGGAATTCAATGATCCATCCAAATAACAAAGGGTATCTGAGAATTCTTCCTTATAATACACCCGGCCGTTCTGTTCATAAAGCCAATTAAAATACGCAACATCACATTTTACCTCCATACCTTCAATTTCCCGGATCACCTGTCCTCTTTTATCGCAGACAAACAGTAAGGGTTCCCTTTGGTCCGTAGAAACCGGAATAATAAACATCAGAAGCCCATTCCTATCCAAAGCAGCAACCTGCCAATCAGGATTAACCTCCATTGTACGCAACAACTCTCCGGTGTATGCATAGACCATTATTTTCCCCGGTGTAACCAAATAAATATCTCCATTTTCCGGGTCTACCGTAAAATCAGCCAAAGCCACATATTCATTAGCTCCCCTTCCTTTCCTTCCTATCGAACGGACAAATTTCCCGTCCGATGTGAAAAGGAAAAGATGTCCGCTTAAATCACGGATATAATAGAAGTCTTGACAGCGAATTATTTTACATATATCACCAATAAAACAGGAATCTGTTGTTTCCAAAGGAATATAACGGATAATTTCAATTTAGCATTTACACCGCCCAAAATAACTCCAGCCCTGTTTCTATTTTTTAATAACAAGGCTACACAAAAATATCATTCTTTCATAATTACTTTCACTTTCTATTCAAAAACGGATCATTCTATTCTCCTGCCCCAACTATTCCCAGTATCTCTCCCATTTTTACATTTAACACTTCCATATCCGGAAAAATCAAATTTGCACCTGCTTTTCGCAATTGTTCATCCGGAATGGGCCCGGTATTCACCGCAACAGTAAAAATACCGGCAGCAACCGCTGCTTTCACTCCCAATGGGGCATTTTCCACCACCATAGCTTCTCCGGCACACACATCTGCTTTCTGCAACCCTTTCAGATAAGGCTCCGGATTCGGCTTTCCATGCCGGACATCAAATGCAGTAACCATATGCTCCGGTGAAAATATACCCGGGAATTCACAGTTCAAACGACCTAATAATGAACGTTGTCCCGAACCCGTAACGAGTACCGGAATTAACCCCGCCCCTTTCACCTGTTTTAAAAGCTCTTTTGCCCCAGGCATAGCATTTGCTTCTGGAAGACGATTAAAAAAACGGCTTTTTTCCTCATAAATATCTTCGATTTCCCCCTCAGTGGCCTCTCTGCCATAAACCCGCTTAAAAATATGATTAATGGTCCATCTGCCGGTAGCCCCTTCATACTGATAAAATTCATTCTGTACACAAGGTATACCCAATTCAGAAACAGCCTTATACCAAGCTAATGTATGATTTTTCATCGAATCAAACAACACTCCGTCCATATCAAAAAGTACAGCTTTCAAACGGACAGTAGCATAATGATGCTTATCCCGGAAACGATTTATCACATGAGCAATATTCATGGCAACCACTTTAGTATCTTGCTTATATACGTATATTATCTTTCAAAGATACAGCATCTGCCAAGGTAAAACAAATAAAAACAAGAGAAAGAAGGATATATCAACCGCTATGAAAAAGCAATTGTTCCCTGCAAAATACCCGGAAGTATATCCGATTGCCGAAAATAGCACATTACAAGTAAAAATCGATAAAGGTCCTGTTATCCGGGTAAAAGCAAATTTATAAATCCGGAAATTGCGTTAAAATCTTCTGCATAATCACTCCACAAGCCTCTGCATCGGCAAGAGCATGATGATGGCGGGTCAGATCATAACCACAAAAAGCAGATACTGTATGCAACTGATAATTTTCAAGCCCTTTGAATAATTTCCGGGAAAGCCGGTAAGTACAATAAAACCGGTAATCGGGATAAGCCATCTCATAGAAAGCATGGACCGCTTTCAGGCAACCTTCGTCAAACATACTGTTGTGGGCCACCAAAGGGATCCCTTTTATCAAAGGAACAATTTCCCTCCATACCGTCGGAAAGGCCGGAGCTTCATCCGTATCTTCCTGCGATAGGCCATGAATCTCTGTATTCTTCCGGGTATAAAAATCAGGCACAGGGTGAATCAGGCTATAAAACCGTTCCTCAATTTCATCCCGGTTAACCACAACTACTCCGACAGAGCAAACACTAGTCCTTTGCCAGTTTGCTGTTTCAAAATCAATCGCTGCAAAACGTTCCATTTTCTACTCTTTTTAAAAACCAGGCAAATTCATCACCACAGCCGGAATCAATA
>URJC01000194.1 GCA_900548135.1 uncultured Odoribacter sp.
TCTTATCCTCTATGGACTCAATATAATCATACATAAGCATCCGGGCATTTGCACAATTAAACAAAGCCAGCAAATTTTGCGGATCTTTTGCCATCACTGCTGTAAAGTCCTCTATGGCACGTGGATATTCCCGTTGATTCATATAAAAACACCCCCGCAGCATATAACGGTCTATATCTCCGTTAGCAGCTATTTCAGCAGACAATTGTTCTACATAAGGTTTTACAAAATCTTCCGGATATACCTGTTCTTTATTACAAATGGTAATTGCCGGATTATAATTATGGCTCTGATTATAATCCATTATATGCTTGTTATAATACTGCACCTTACCGCTACGCAGGGAGTCAAGACTCATATACTGGACATAAAACACTTCCTGAAGCTCAATAATCACTTTCTTATCCTGTACCCGGCCATTAATCACATCTCTTACTTCATCCTGGCGGGCATTAATATCAATCAATTTCTGGAAATTAGCAGTTGTATCGACCAAAGCATTCCGGTCTCCCTCCTTCATCTTTTTATATCGGTCCATAATTTGCATTGCCATATAACGGTCCGATTCTACAGTTTGCTCATCCCCCAATTCCGAACTTACAGCAGCACGTGCCATATAAGCTTTCACAAAATCCGGATAAAGCCGTATACTTTCACTGAAATCATCGTATGCACCATACAAATCCTTAATCTCCATTTTCAACAATCCCCGGTTAAAATAAATCAGGATATTATCCGGATTCATATCCACCACCTTATCCAAATCACGGATAGCTGCATTGGTTTCTCCTACCTCAGCACGGAGCATTGCCCGGTTATAATAAGCATAAATATAATTACTGTCAATCCGGATTACTTCATTATAATCTGCCATGGTTTCCCGATATTTTTTCATTTCATACCATACCATCGCACGGCTCATCAAAATTCGTTTATTCTCCGGATTAGCCTTCAAAGCACGATTAAAGTCCTCTATAGCATTGTGATAATCTTTTTGCTGGTAATATAAATAACCCCTCAGACCGAAAGCATCATCCGAAAACATATTCAGCCGGATTGCTGCATTACAATCAGCCATTGCCCCAGCTGTATTATCCAGCTTTTCCCGCACAATTGCCCGGTTCAGATAAGCCACTAACAACTTATCATCAATCAGTAAAGCCTTGGAATAATCCTTCTCAGCAGCTTCATAATCTCCGGTTTCTGCCTCTGTAATTCCCCGGTTAGCATAGACATAAGCAGCGGTCGGGTCCAAGGATATGGCCTCTGCATAATCTTTCAGTGCCTCATCGTACTTCCGCAAATTATTATAGGCTATTCCCCGATAGGTATAAGCATGGAAATAATTGGGATTCAAATCAATGGCCTGAGAAAAATCCTGTATAGCCCCATCATAATCATCCAGATTCAGCTTTGCCAACCCCCTGAAAAAATAAGGTTCTGACAGATAAGGTTTTATCCGGATAATATTATTAAAATTCTCTATGGCACTCACATAATCATCAAAATAAATAATTGCATCCCGTCCCATCCGAAGCATACTATTAATATTCCATTGAGCATATCCACCGGATATACCCAGATAAACAAATACCAGGACAGCAAACAGCTTCTTACGCATATATATATCTTTTAAATTCCGGGAAATCACAATCCCTAATCCTCAGAGGTCTGATTCCCCATATATCATAAACCTTTTAAAGGTCTCAAAGATAAACAAAAAATGGGATGCTTTCACATCCCATTTTATTATATTGTGTTGATAATAATTAATAGTCATTATTATCATCCCGGTCAATACCCGGAGTAAATTTCCAGGTTGAATTGTCAGTAGCTGTAGTCAAAGAACTTCCTCCGGTTGTTACATAACCATACTGGTTGATGGTAAATCCGACAGCACCTACCCGTAAAGAGTTCATAGCAGCAGGAAATTCCGTTACTTCTCTCCAACGGTCAGTATCGATATTGTATTCAAAGATAATTCTTCCATAACTACCCTCTCCTCCTGCAACATATCCTCTCGGAGAACCATTTCCGGAATCCAGGTTTGAAGTGAAAGCAACTCCGAAACTTCTGGGAATCCGGTCATAATCATCATTCCAGTCACCATCCAGGTTTTTCAAAGGTGCATATTCATCCTTACCACTCCATTTTGTGCCATCAAAAACACAAACATCCCGAACCATAGAATTGTTAGCTTTTCCCAAACAAACCACTGCTTTATTATTCAAAATAAATACCACAGCCCCGGCACGGGAGTCTCCGTTAAAATTAGCATCTGTCCATCCTCCTGTTGCAGGATCATAGCAATAAATATTTTTACTTTCACGGCTACCATCCAAATTACCGGTCCCGGCATAGCCTTTTCCGTTCAATGAAAAAGCAATACCTCCCCAGAACGAACAATCATCTTCATCAATCTCTCCAACACCCTTATAATCATGAAAAATCGAAGTTGTCGCATATTCAGTCGTACTACCCGCTTTCTTCACCCACTCGTTCTTGATCAAATCATATTTATAAAAATCATTATAAAAACTATCTATTTCAACAGAATTCAATTTATCCCGGAAGCCAGCTCCCACATAAGCCGTATCTCCCACTACAAAAGCAACAGCTCCTTTACGTCCTTTTACCGGAAAATCAGGCAACCTCGTCCACTCTGTACCATTGAATTTCCAAAAATCCCGGAGGTTTTTATCCTGAGTTTTCACTTCCGGATTATACCCCATCCCTATGTACGCTTCCCCATTATATTCAAAACAATAAGCCAATACCCGCTTCGTACCCGGAAATTCGTTGTTTTTACTCCAATCGCCCAAGGTATCGTCATCCGAATGGCAGGCTGTAAAAAACACACCCAATAAAAGCAGATACAAAAAATTTAATTTTCTCATAAATTTATCCGTTAAATGATTATATTTTCAATTATAGTTTGGCAAAACTACATATTTTTGCTCGATTAATGCAAGTAAATCAACAAATAAAATTAAACAGCATTCCGGATTATGCATTTTTAACATTGATATTCAAATCCTAAAGTAACTTGCAATTAGTTAACGCCATGCCAACAAAATAAGAAAAACGCGCTTTCTTCAGAAATCTTAGAAAATAATTTTTACCTTCGCACCGAAATATAAAATTCCAAAAACGGATGCCTATGCTGCGAATATCAATTTTAATCACAGGATTACTCTTAATTATATATTCTTGTAATAACAATATTTCCTCAATCGGACAGGAATTAATTAATAATACGAACCATATTGGTGAAAACAACCTGAGTGTTTACAATATGGGCACCATAAAGGTAGACTCATTTGTCACTTCATGCGGACAAAATAGTTCCAGTTATATTACCAAGTTAGTCATGGGCCGTTACGAAGATCCTGTATACGGAGGGACAACAACAGCTATACCTTGTTTTCAAGTAGTCCCTTCCTATATTCCCTCCATATCGTATTCTGCCGTACTGGACTCTCTCACACTTAATTTCACCTATGCCGGAAATATGTGGGGAGATACATTATACAATGTCAAATCCCAAACGTTCAACCTCTATCAGCTGAAAAAACTTCCTGATCTGAATTACGAAGATAATACCCTATTTTACAACACGACACCTGTAGATACAAATAAACTTATTGCCACAACAACTTTCTTACCGCTTAAGGCAAACATGAATATCAGCCATTTCAAGCTGGACAAGACGTTGGCTGAAGATTTATTTGACAGAATGGTCTACCGCACCGAAAATGATATTTACCAACCTTCATCAGGAATAGTGCCTTATATCGGTTTTCTGGATTATTTTAAAGGTCTGGCTATTGTCCCTGCCGGTGACAACGACTGCCTGATGACCATACACGCTTTAAGTGACAGTCTTTATCTGCAATTTCATTATACTGAAGCAGGAACGAATAAAACCATTAGCTTTCCTCTTGGCCAGACTGAATACCAGTATAACCGGATCATAACCCAACCATCAAGTAAGTTTGCAGCACTTACGGATCAAAAGCAAGAGGTTATGTTTGAGACAAGTGCAAGTGCCATCGTACAAGGATTAAGCGGCTACATGATCAAAATGGAACTACCGCAGCCTCCGGGTTATTCAAAGTATACCACGATTATCAGAGCACAATTGGAAATAAAACCGGACATATACAGTAATATGCCTATTGCCTTGCCTGCTTCCATTAATGTTTATACCACAAACGACATTAACGAAGTAACTGGTTTCCTGGCAGATAAAAATGGCAATATTGTAACAGGAAGATTAAATAAAGATGAAGTGGATCTGAAAAACAGTCGTTACATTTTTGATCTGACGGAGTACTATCAAAAACTGAGCGACGCACCGGAATTACCTAAAAATCCACAAATCTTACTGAGTGTGCCTAACGACGGTTTATCCAGTTCCGGTATCTCATTTGACCAGATGATAGTACTTGAAAACCCGACCATAAGAATCCACTACGCAAACTACAAATAATTATGAAGAAACTCATTTTTATTACCTTTATATTATTATCTGCTTTTTTGTACAGTAACGGACAGGATAACATCGGTTCTCCTTATTCTATATATGGAATGGGATTATTACCCGAAAACAATGGTCCCTACACAGCAATGGGAGGTGTAGCAGCAGCTATGCGTGATAATAGTAACATCAACTTTCTCAATCCAGCCTCTTATACTGGGCTGGATAGTAATCGTTTCTATATACAACTGGCTCTCAACGGTGAATATACCTGGCTGTCCAACCACAGGGAAAGCAGCCGTTACAGAGTAGCACAAAATGCAAACCTCAATATGGCCTTCCGGCTTTATAAAAAACTGTTTTTCTCTTTCGGATTTACGGAAAAATCAGATATCGGATACGATGTGTTATATTCACATCAGATCGTTGGTAATAAAGATTATACCTATTTCAATCAAAATATTCAGGGAGAAGGCGGATTGAATGACCTTTATGCCGGCTTGGGATGGAGATACAAAAATTTTTCTATCGGTATGAATTTCTCTTATATCTTTGGAAAAATCGAAAAAAGACAAACTCTATCTACTCAGCTCGAAAACAGTTATTATATCAGAACCAGTGAAAATAACCGGATTCATGATGTACTTTTTACTCCCGGTATCCAATATGATTTGAAGTTATCCCCTAAATCAAGGCTCGTACTTGGAACGAGTATGAATTTCACCCAGAAACTGAGTGCAAAAAAAGAATTTGTTTCTTACAAAGTAAATACGGGCAGCGGAAGTTCTGATATGCTCGACGATGAAACCCTCGATAAAGGATACATCAAATACCCGTTCCGCATATTGAGTGGATTAAACTACTCCTATAAAAACAAATGGAACATTGCAGGAGATTATACCTTCCAGAAAATGTCCGTTTATGAAGAATTCAAA
>URJC01000195.1 GCA_900548135.1 uncultured Odoribacter sp.
TTTCAATCGCGAAGGAGCAACAGCATCAACAGAAGCAGAAAATACGATACTTTCTCCTTTCTTGATCGGAAACTCAAAATAACCGGGTACAAATAAATCTTCCCGGTAATCATAACCCCGGTTACGTTCCTCTGTATATTCAACGTTATAATACCAATCCGGCGTGGCTATAAACTCATTCTTTTTACTGATCTGCATATTCAGTGAAGGGAATCCGTTATATAATTTAGAACGGATTCCATTATCAATTTCCTGATACTTAATATTAGCCATTAAATTGGCTTTCGACAGAGCATGGATATTACGGTAAGCCAAAAACGGCTTTAAACGGAGAGTCGTTTCAGAATGTGCATCCAGCAAAGTATAGCGGATCAATACCTGATCCTCATTATGCACCAAAATAATTTCTTTCCGCAGGATGACTCCGCCTACCCGGTAAGTCAACGTATAAACAGGCTCATATTCGAAATCTATAATATATTTGTGCCCGCGGGGTTCATAATTACCCGGGTATTTATGGATGCCCAGATTGAAAGCTTGTCCGTGTTGAACTACTGTTTCATCCAATGCCGATAAAAGTACATGATTTTCACCACCGAATTCCTCTATTGGCACAATTAGTAAACCATGATATTTACGGGTATTACAACAAATGATAGTGGAAGACATATACCCTCCGGCACGATTTGTTGCCAACACTTCCCGCTTCAGTGAATATTCCAGGTTCACCAGTTCATCCTTATTAAATTTCAAATAAGCCATAATAAAATTTTATTTTATCTGATATAAATATTTCATTTTCAAAACCATAAACTAACTCCGCTTACAGTTAATCTTTTTGTAACTGTAGTACAAAAGCAGTCCTTGCAGGAATATATAAACTCAACAGATTTCGTCCATCCTGAAACAGGGTGAAATGCTCCTGCTGATCATTAATCCGGTTAAAACCACCGAAACATGGATTATCAGCATCTAATACAGACACATATTTACCCGGTTCCGTATCAAACAAATAATCTGAATAAGAATGTTCCGGACTGAAATTGAAAACAAAGAGATAAGCGCCCCTCCTAAACACCAGAATCTGCCGTCCATTATCCCTCACGAGCGGCTCCGGAACCGGTCCAAAGAAATCTCCCTGGTTTACAATTGCAATCATAGCTTTGTCAAATTCATTCAGGAAACGGAAACGAAGATTTTGATCATCCACCAGGCTCCATTGCCGGCGAGCATGTTCAAAACTCCAATGATTCCCTTCCCGAGGAAAGTCAATCCACTCCGGATGCCCGAATTCATTTCCCATAAAATTCAGGTAACCATCCCCGGCCGTAGAAATTGTCAGCAACCGGATCATTTTATGCAAGGCCATCCCTCGGTCTACCACCAAACTATGATCAAAAACACTCATTGCTGTGTAGATTTCTTTGTCTACCAAACGGAAAAAAATAGTCTTATCCCCAACCATCGCCTGATCATGGCTTTCCGCATAACTAATGGTATGCTCTTCAGCCCTTTTGTTGGTCAACTCATAAAACAAATCTCCCACATGCCACTCTTCATCTTTTTTTTCCTTAATCAGCTTGATCCAATAATCGGGAACCCCCATGCTCATCCGAAAATCAAACCCCATTCCCCCATCTTCCACAGGCAGAGCCAGACCCGGCATTCCGCTCATATCCTCAGCAATCGTAATCGCCGAAGGATTAACTTCATGTATCAACTTGTTTGCCAATGTCAGATAAGTGATTGCATCTTCATCCTGATTACCGTCAAAATAATATTTGTATGCTGTAAAATCCCGTCCTAAACCGTGGTCCCAATATAACATACTTGTAATCCCGTCAAACCGGAAACCGTCAAAATGGAACTCATCGGCCCAATACTTACAATTGGACAAAAGAAAACTGAGTACTTCATCTTTTCCATAATCGAAACAACGGGAATTCCACAATTTGTGTTCTCCACGTTCCCCGCTATAAAAATACTGATTATAATCCCCTGCAAAGCAACTCAATCCTTCAACTTCATTTCTTACGGCATGGGAATGTACAAGATCCATAATCACTCCTATACCAAACCCATGAGCTTCATCAATCAGACGCTTCAAATCATCCGGTGTTCCGAAACGGGAACTCACTGCATAAAAATTAGACACCTGGTATCCAAAAGAACCGTAATACGGATGTTCCTGAATCCCCATAAGCTGAATCATATTATACCCTAAATCAACAATCCGGGGCAATACATAAGCCCTGAACTCATTGAAAGTGGACACCCGTCGGTTTTCCATACTCATCCCCACATGAGCTTCATAAATCAAAGGATGATCCCGCCGGCACAAAAACTGATTTTTCCATTGGTAAGGTTGCTGCGGAGCCCATACCTGCGTGGTGAATATTTTAGAAATATCATCTTGCACCACCCGCCGGGCATAAGCCGGAATACGCTCTCCACAACCACCTTCCCATTCTACCCTTAGCTTATAATCCATACCATGCCACATTGCATCAGCAGGCAGTTCCAACTCCCACACCCCATTTCCCAAAGATTTCAATCTGAAATCTTCCCGTTTCTGCCATTCATTTGATTCTCCAATCAAATAAATAGCAACAGCATTCGGAGCCCATTCCCGAAATATCCAGGAAGCATCTTCCCTCCGGTGCAGACCAAAATACAAATGATTATTGAAAATATCAGCCAAAGTGGACTTTCGGTCTGTAAATTCCAGTTCTTTCAACACACTTTTTTCATGCCGACGCCGGATCACAGGCAAAAAAGGTTCCAATAATGGATCATCAATTGTTATATTCAATTTCATCTTGCGACTCTATTTTAAGCATTACCATTTTGCCCCACCATTAAGAATATCCTTCCCTCCCATACACATTTTACCACTATTAATATTCATTCACATATTTTGTCAAAACAGCAGTCTGTTAAAAAACTCTTTTCAACAGCTTTTCCACAGGATATACCGAACGTTTTACGAAGTATTTGAAGCAAATGTTACAACAAATAAGGAAAAGATCACCTCTTTCTTTCTGAAACAATATTTTCTTCTAAACAAAACATAAATCTCGTTCAGTTCAGCTCAGCAATCGAAAGATAGCAACAATTCCCAGCATTCACAAATTTTTATTAAACTTTTAACGGTAAAAATTTGCAATTTAAAGATTTGTTATCTCCACATTACAATTTCATTAAATTCCTGTAACATTATAATTGTAAATCAGAAGTTATTTTAACAACTTAAGTCGTCAACCATTTTTATCCGCCTAAGAATAACACATCCGTCTAACCGAAGAGGATATTTGCCAAATTAAACAAAACGAAAGTAAATGATTATTTCAAATTTCAAACGAAGGAATCTCTGAACCCTTTATTCATTCAACAATTTTCTGGCTTCGGGCCCGCAACAAAACAATAAATCCAGAATACTGAGGTTCGGAGTAAAAGGAAAACGGTCAGAAAAGGTCTGGCGATAAGTACGAACAGTAAAATCTGCACCGGGTTGACGGCGGTTAACTTTGGGATGAAAAGCATTCCTCAAGTCGGTATAACCGGATACTCCTTTACCAATATAATCTTCTGTCATCCGGATAGGACAGTCCAGTTTCAATAAACTAAGCATTGATTCCAGAATGGCATTATTCAAATCCAAAAGAAAAGTCTCTTTTTTTTCAAAAAAAGGAATCAAATCATCGATATAATATTCATAATAAGGTGAATTCTTATATGCTGACTCTATTCCCCTGAAATGTAATTTCTGCCATGGAGTCACATAGACTATTTTAAGATCTTTGACCAGTGTCTTACTATTAGCTTTAGCAACCGGAACAGTCAAAGGAATAACTCCGTTAGCCGTCATAATCTCACAACGATTCCGGTAACTTTGCTTGCCAAAATTTTCATATTGTTCAATATAAGTCCCTCCATACTGTTCTATGGCAGAAAAATAGGTTACAGGAGGAAAATAAGCTGTATTCAATAATAGATTTCCCATATGAAACAGACTAAAGTTCATTTTATCCTTCTTCGATAATCCGTTTAATCACTTTCAGATTGTGGGTATACCGTTTTAAATCTTCATTAAAGATACCCTGGTGGTCAATTTTATCTACTCGTACCTTACCCGAAGCATGGATAATGCGATTCTGTTCCCAGATAATCCCGACATGAGTGATTGTTCCGGTCTCATCTCCGAAAAAAGCCAAATCACCAGGCAAAGCTTCCTCAACAAAAGAAAAATCCTGTCCACACAGCACTTGTTGCGAGGCATCACGGGGTATATTGATCCCCGCCATACGATACACCACTTGTGACAGTCCCGAACAATCCACTCCATAAGGAGAACGCCCTCCCCACAAATAAGGTGTATTATAATACATCAAAGCGTATCCGATAATCAAATCCCTTAAACTATCAATCCCGACATCTTTTATTTTACTGACTAAAGTATAAGTATCTTCACCCAAAACCATTTTTTTGGTATCTGCATCAAAAAAAGGAAAAACACTTCCCGAAACAAGTAGTTTATTTCCGTAATCCCCATCTTTAGTGACAATATTAAATACTTCCGTCGCTAACACTTGTTCTTCATTCAAGTATCTTCCGGCATACTCATCCGGTACTGCCCGGTGCATTTTACGGTCAATCCAACCTTCATATCCATCATGGATAAGCCGTATACAAACCCACTTTTCTGTTGCTTCCAATACCTCATACAATTCTCCGAAAAGCACCTGAGACACCATCTCGCTTCTTTCGGACTTTTCCCGCCGCATCGGAATAATACTTAAATCTGAAATACCAAAACTCATGCTGTTTTTATATTATCACTCTCTTGTGCAAAAGTAGTCTAATCCCAGAATATATCAATAACCCAAGTTCATAAACTTCACAAAGCATTTTACTTCCCTCACGCTATAGCAAAAACAACACAAACAACTGGGCTGTCAACACCCGTAAAAACATGGTCAGGGGATAAACTGTAGCATATCCTACTGAAGGTAAATCATTCCCTGCCATATCATCAGAATAAGCCAAAGCAGGAGGATCTGTTGTACTGCCGGCAATTAATCCCATCAAAGTAAAATAGTTCACTTTATAGATCAGACGTGCAATCACACCAACGATAATCAAAGGTAGAAAAGTGATTATAAAGCCATAACCAATCCAAGCATACCCCCCATTCAAAACAGTATCCACAAAACCATTGCCGGCATCCAACCCGACACAAGCCAAAAACAGAGAAATCCCAATTTCACGCATCATTAAATTAGCACTCATGGTCGTATAAGTCACCAATTTATAATGAGGGCCGAACCGACTGATCAGAATAGCAACAATCAGCGGACCTCCCGCCAACCCCAACTTAACAGGTTGGGGAATACCCGGAAACATAAAAGGAATA
>URJC01000196.1 GCA_900548135.1 uncultured Odoribacter sp.
TCCGTATCAAACAGATTATGGCATTCCACGCCAAACAAAACTTTCCGGTTCATGATCCCGTACTCCAGCCCCACTGTGTGCAGGCAAGCAGCAGGTATCTTATAATCCTGATGGCGGCTAAGCTCATATCCATAATAGTATTTATCCGTGTAGCCGCCCTCGTAATACGCCCTGGCATACTGTCCTTTACCCCCAAAGGGATTATCTTTCCGGTAATCCAGCATCCAGTTGAAAAAGAGAATCGGGATATGAGGCAATTGCATTTTATAGGTCTCACTCTCGGTGTTTGTCCCCGCTATATATTTCGAATAATCCAAAGATTTCTGCCAGGTAGCATTAAATGATACAAACCAGTTACGGTCAATATCCCATTTGATTTCGCCGTCCACTCCGTACAACAGAGCCTCGCCCAGATTCTGGTATTTGGAATACCCCACAACAGAGGTCAGATACATCATGTTCTTCACTTGCATGATATACCCGTTCGACTCGAATTGTAAACGGGAATTTGCATTATAGTAACGGTCGAACATGATACCCAGATTATAATTATTAGCTTGTTCGGCTTTCAGCTCCGTACTTGTCAGCGTCGTTACACGATCCCCCAAAGCCTCCTCGTAACGGGGAAGGCGGAAATTATGTTCCAAGGCAAATTTCACCAGCCAATGAGAAGATAAATCGTATTTCAAAGCAAGACTATACCCCCAATACTGATCGGATTTATGCGTCTCTGCCGGAACGGCATCTCCCGGATAAGCCAGGTTCACTGTTTTTCCCCCTAAACGATAATAATAATGCCGTCCCGTCAGCACCGATGTCAAACGTCCTTGAAACCACTTGTTCTGTAAAGCGACGGAACTGATCATTCCCGATATATTCGATTTCAAACCGCTATAATCCTTTTTCAGAAACCGGTCGGCAACGGTGTCCCGGGTTTCATTGCTCACGTAACGGAAATCATTATTCATATTGACCAGCATTCTGTCCGGGATCAAATGATATTGCAAGTTCAGGTTATAACGATAATCCATCATCCCGTCATCCGACAAATTCGGGACATATCCCACTTCTCCGCCATATGTGTTGGGAACACGGCCACCATAAAAATCATAAAGGAAAGACGAGGTGTCGATCAAAGCAGTATGCGTATAAGTAACCATCCCATTGAATTTCAAATCCAGCTTCCTGAACAAAAAATGTTTTTTCTCCAGCTTGGGGTTTACACCGGCTGTCCAGATTTTTGTCCGGGCATGACGGATATTCGTTTGTATACCCTGGGTTTCTTTATAACTGTAATACCCGACAAATTCCAACTCGGCCTTGTCGAAGTAATGATCCAGAAACTTAAGTGTCGCCCCGAATTCCCCCATTTTCAAACGGTCATGATCCCGTTTGATTTTCAAATCATTGACATAGGGAGAAGTGATCGTGTAATCATTTCTGGCAAAGGTCCCTCCCGCGAAAAGAGTAAAAGCCATATTTGCTTTATCAAAATAATGAGAAATACAAGCCGTAGGATTATGCACGCCGTAAGACTGGTAGCTATACGACAAATCATAATACCCGTGTTCGGCATCTATCGTCACCACATTAACCGCACTTCCCAACCCATCTCCCCCGAATTCAGGCGGAACAATCCCCTTGTATATCTCGATACGGTCGATGAATTGCAAAGGAATATCATTAATGGAAAAACTACCATCCGGGGTATTCAGGGCATAACCGTCCATGTAGATCTGAACCCGGTTTCCTTCCAATCCCCGGATATTAACTTTTGTTTGGTTACCGACACCACCTGTTTGCCGTAGTTTTACCCCTGTCTGATGATTCAACACCTCCGTGATCGTAGTCCCGCGTCCTGCCAATTGTTTCCCATCAATAACGGCAACCGGGGTTCCCTGGCGTTTCACGTCATGGATCTCTTTCCTCTCCCCTTTAGCTGCAACGACCACCTGGTCAAGGGATTTCATATCCATCTGCATATAAACCTCCAGCTTCAGGTCTTTGTTTGCCTCAACCTTCACTTTCCTGATGACATCTTTCATACCCACAAACGAAAAATGAAGTTCGTATTCCCCGGCAGGAACATTTTTAAAAAAGAATTCGCCCCGGGCATTTGTCCCCGTTCCCTTCTTTAGAAAAGGCATTACGATATTTACTCCCGCGACAGGCGTGTCATCAGAAGAATCCTTCACGATCCCGGAAATCGTCTGCCCATTAGAGAAAAGAATATTGCCAACCATAAAATAGACCCAAATATAAAAACACTTCATAACCCACACAAATTAATTAATAATTAGCACCCTAAAACAAGTTTTAAAAAACAAACACTAAAAACATCAAATAATTGTGCGAAAATAAACGGCAAATCCATTGGCAACAATCCCTATTAATAGGGATTATTATTGCAAACCACCTATTAATGGTATTATCCTGAAGAAAGTTTACTGAAAACCGGAGATTACTCCGTACTACCTTTCGAAAATTACATTGAGAATACTGGGAATGTCCCCAAAGGAGATGATTGACCGGCAAATCGTCACGGAGATGAAACAGATGCTTGTCTTTACCGCTCTGTCGGCCAAAGAGATTGCAGACCGTTTCCATTTTGACAGCACATCATACATGGGACGCTATTTCCGCAAGCATACGGGCATGATACCCACGGAATTTCGGGAACAGTAAGAGGGGGGATAGCACAATTTACCCAGTTCTTAATCACATCTGCCGATTTGCTACTGCCCTCTTCGGCAGAAACCATATCGGTAAAAGCCATACGGTTACGTTACTTAAGCCGTATACGGGGAAACTCGCATGTATGGTTTTAGAAGGGTCAGCTCCCTAAGGGAAGCTGACCTACTCAATTATTGATAGTTATCCCCCACCTCTCATTTGGAATGCTGCGCCAAATAAGCCTCATACATATCCAGCATCCACGTGCCATCGCCGTCTGCTTTGGCCTCTTTTTTACGGGTTTTGCCTTCTTTGCCCTTGAACCAGTTTTTACAGAATTCCTTCAGACCGGGTTTCTTGTCTTTCAGCAAGACACTATTCACTAACAATGGGGTATAGATAATCTCTCCCTCTTCACCTTCATCGTGGAAACGAATTCCCCAATAGGTAACTAAGCGCCGTTGAAGGCCTTTCTGATTTGATGTGACATCCCAGTCTTTCCACCAGTACACGGAAGCGTGCTCTCCCGTATTTTCCAGACATACAAAGCGGCGTACCGTACGGTAACGATCAGCTATAGAAGGTGACGCCAATTCACGCGATTCCCAGCGGATACCATCAGGATTATTCTCTGTCTTTTCCGTATAATCGATACATACGACTTCATCCGCCGTATATTTCAATACTTCCTTGTCATCCGGTGTCGCAGTCATTTTGAAGGAATAGTTGCTCTTTTTAAAAGCAGAGGCTTCGGCATGCCAGCCCCTTTTCACATATCCTTCCACTTTTTCACCGGATGTCAAAGTCACCACCACGCGGCGAAACTCCTGGTCTTCTACTTTCTGTGCATTCGCCTGCGGTATGTACATACACAAGGCTAATACTACTAAAAAAAAATTTTTCATAATTGTATATTTAAAGGTTAATTTCCGGTATGATATTCCTGTAACATCAACACGGTTTTATCGCGCCACGTATCCAAACTACGGATGCGTCTACATAATTCCGTATCGTCAGCCACATAACGGCAAAGCCGTTCCCGGAAAACGTTTCCCGTCCGCGGTTTCATTTTTCCAGGAGAATAATAGGCGGTATCGCCTGATTTCCGCAGATAATAAACCACCCGCGAACGCCTGAATACGCCTTTCCGCTGCCAAATCTGGATTCCTCCGTTAGAAGCGATACCATAGCCCCGTCCGGAGTAAACATAAGCCTCGATATGCGGCGTAGCAAAATACTGCCAACACCAACCGATACCTTCCGCCGGTATAAATTTCCGCCGATATTCCGGCATCCGCGGATGCCAACAAACAATTGAATCGATTTCCTCCGCCGGATAAGTCTCTTTCTGTTTGTCCCTGGTGAAAATGCTCCGGAATGCTTTGACATCTTTGCTTTTTTTGGGAATACACACACGATGATCACCCGAAAATCCGACACTTTTTCCCTCCTTGAAATAAATAGTACCCTCCACCGGAACGGCTGCCTGAACAGAGCAAACTCCCACGCTCCACATACAAATTAAAAACAATTTTACATCCATTTAATTTTTTTTTGTGGTAAAAATAGGATTAATAAAATAATTTAACTAACTAAATATCAAAAATATTCAGTGTAGAAAAAAAGCTTTTCCCTTCTGATCTGGAAATGGTAGCCACCGATTTTCTGTCCGGTCATTTTACGAACATCATGGACTATAGAATTTAATTAATATTGCAGGTGGTAACAAATAACAAAATAACTTGTGGAACTATAAAACTACCGTCGAAAGAATGAACAGTAAAGCAAACCACCACCCCAAAATCACGACAATAAAAAAACAGCTACTTTCGTAACTGTCTCATTTTCTGTCGGGGTGACAGGATTCGAACCTGCGACCCTCTGCTCCCAAAGCAGATGCGCTACCGGACTGCGCTACGCCCCGTTTTGATTTCGAATGCAAAGGTAGTAATAGATTTCAAATGTACCAATACTTTGAGCGTTTTTTACAAAAAAGATACAACTTATTTTATAAGAGTCTTATTTTCAACTAATAACCCGGACTTCACTCCTGCCATTGGAAGATTTCAATAGCTGAATTTGGGTAGAAATACGCTCTGTCATTTCAGTGACATGTGAGATCACCCCAATTTTTTTTCCTTGAGTCTGTAAACGTTCCAAAGCATCCATAGCCACTCTCAATGTATCGGTATCCAAGGAACCAAATCCCTCATCAATAAAAAGTGATTCAATATTCATCCGGTTCGAAGACAAAGAAGCTAATCCCAAAGCCAGAGCCAGAGATATTAAAAAAGACTCGCCTCCAGAAAGAGAATGAACAGCACGGGTTTCTCCCAGCATATCCAGATCCGCCACCTGTAAAGCTAAAGTATCCGGGACCCGCTGCAATTTGTAACGGGCCGACAATGCCTGCAAATGCTGATTTGAATACACCAATAAAACGTCAAGAGTATACCCTTGTGCAATCTCTTTAAATTTTGTCCCCGTAGCGGATCCGAACAAATCATTCAACTTTTTCCAATTCTCCGCTTTATCCCTTTTTTCAAGCAATTCTTTTTCAAAAGATTTTATACGGGCTTCACTTTTTTGATGATTAACCAACAACACCTCAATTTCTGCCAAACGGGCCGATATTTGTTCAAGACGCTGATTTTTTTCTTTCAGATCCTCCTGTAAGCCTTCACGATTTTCAGTTTCCGATTTTTCATGTTCGTTTTCATATGTCTGGTGAT
>URJC01000197.1 GCA_900548135.1 uncultured Odoribacter sp.
TCCCGGAAACTCGTGCTTTTGAAAGGAGGGGAAGGGGTTGATTTGAGTTATTTCCATCCGGGTGGGCCGATGTCCCGTTCCGGTAAAACCAGCTTTCTGATGATAGCCCGTCTGCTTTATGACAAAGGGTATGAGGAATATGTAAATACTGCTGAAGCGATCCGTAAGGAATATCCGGATTGTGAATTTCAATTGCTGGGCAGTGTAGATGTGGCTTATCCGAATCATGTACCGGAAGAACGAGTGAATGATGATCATGAAAAGGAGTATATACGATATTTGGGATATCAGCCGGATGTTAACCGATATATCGAATGTGCCGATTGTATTGTTTTACCTTCATTTTATAATGAAGGCTTGTCCCGGGTATTAATGGAAGGGCTGGCCATGGGTAAGCCGATTATAACGACGAATATTCCGGGTTGCCGTGAAACGGTAGCGGATGGGCAAAATGGTTTTCTGGTGCAGCCACGTAGCACGGAATCGTTGATTGAGGCAGTGAGGAAATTTCTGAGCTTGAGCAATACGGATCGGGATGCTATGGGAAAGTTCAGTCGTAAATTGGCCGAGGAAATTTTTGATATCCGGGAAGTTATTAAGGTTTATAAAAAGATAACCGGAGGTAGTATTTAAATGAAATGGTGATGGAACAATTAGCAGTTGAGATTGTCGGGCTTTGCCGGGAGTACGGAGAATGCCGGGTGGAGGTGGAACGGATGGAGTGAAAAATGCTCTGGAGAGTGTGTGTGCGATGGCGAGGCAGAGACTGGATATTTCGGATCCGGCATTGCTTTTGGCACTGCTGGATGCCTGTGAGGTGACGCGGGATGAGGGGATGTTGCAGGAGGTGCTGGATGTGGTTGGTCGGAATTTGGATCGCCTGGCCGTTTCGGCGGAGAGTGTGAAATTGCTGGCCTGCTGTTATTATTATGTGGAAGAAGAGGAATGTGCGGAACGGGCCCGAAGAATGCTGGAGGAGTTGAAGAAGATGGGAAGGGGGGAAGAAGAATTGGCGGATGCGGAGACAATTTTGGAGGAATTGACCTAAGGGTTCAGCTTTAGGATGGATCCCGGGAGACTCAGGACGTGCCCCTTCGGGGGCGGGAGGAGTGTGGCTTGACAGAAAGTGGGGGATTGATTATCCGGAGGAATGGTGTATATTTGTGGTTATAAAAGGATGCTTATGCCACAAGATTGGATTAACGTACATACACATCGGCCGGGAGAGGGGGTGAATATTGTCGATCCTTGTCTGGGAAATGTGATTATGCCCGGGCAGGGGGCGGTTTACTTTTCTTTGGGAATTCATCCCATGTATATCGATGATAGGGTGGAGGAAAGGTTGCAGAAGATAGAACTGGCGGCAGCAGAGGGGAAGATTGTGGCTGTCGGGGAAGCGGGGGTGGACCGGAATGCGCTTGCTCCGGTGGAAGTGCAGTTGCAGCTGTTTGAACGGCAGGCGGAAATTGCAGGACGGTATGGGTTGCCGTTGATTATTCATGGGGTGAGGGCGATCCCGGAATTGATTACTGCCTATAAGAAATGCCGGTCACATCAGAAATGGATTATGCACGGATTCAATAACCGGCGGGAGATCTTGATGGATTTGTTGCGGCATGGATTTTATATTTCCGCCGGAAGGCATGCCATGAACGAAGAGTCGCAGGTGTATCGGGTATTACCTGAAATTCCGGCAGACCGGTTGCTGATCGAAACGGATAATTCGGATTTTACGATCGGGGAAGTCTATGGGCAAGTTGCCCGGCGGAGGGGGATCGCTGTGGAAGAATTGCAGCATATTGTCCGGATGAATTTCGATCGGTTGTTTAAATTGTAATATTATATTTTGAAATTTTATATTATGCCTGAATGGTTGAGTCGTACGGAATTGTTACTCGGGAAGGAAAGGTTGGAGAAATTGCAGCAGGCTCATGTTTTGGTGGCCGGTTTAGGAGGGGTGGGAGCATATGCTGCCGAACAGTTGTGCCGGGCCGGAATAGGCGAAATGACGATTATCGATGGGGATGTGGTGGAACTGACCAACAAGAACAGGCAATTGCCGGCTTTGGATTGTAATCTGGGAAAAGCCAAGGCGGAGATTATGGCCGAACGGTTCCGGAATATCAATCCGGAAATTAAATTGCATGTGATTAACGATTTTATCCGGGATGACCGGATGATCGAGGTATTGAAAATGGCCCGATACGACTATATCGTGGATGCTATCGATACCTTGGCACCGAAGATATTCCTGATTTATCATAGTCTGCAATTGGGCTTGCCTGTCGTTAGTTCGATGGGGTCGGGGGGAAAACTGGATCCTTCGAAAATTGCAGTGGCGGACATTTCGAAAAGTTATAATTGCAATCTGGCGCGTATGCTGCGTAAACGCTTGCATAAACTGGGGGTTTACAAAGGGGTGAAGGTTGTTTTTTCGTCTGAATTTACTGATCCCGGTGCAATAGTACTTTCCGAAAGCCAGAATAAAAAATCAAATGTGGGCACGATTTCTTATATGCCTCCGATATTTGGCTGTTTTATAGCTTCAGTGGTGATCCGTGATTTAATAGGGGAAAGAAGCTAAGGACTTGTATATCCTTCCGTATAGAAAAGAATAAAGATGAATTCTAAAATTTTTTAGAATTCATCCTGCACTGTTTATATTTGGTCAAAATCAACGTCAAATTCGCTTTTTTGAACTCCATCAGGTGTTGTTGCTGAAACCTGGCCATTCAAAGCTGCTTTTATATACTCCACAACTTCGTCTAATCCTTCTGCAAATTTTTCAAAGTCTTCTTTATAAAGAAAAATTTTATGCTTTTCGAAATTTTGATTTCCATCATTATCAAATTTCTTCTTGCTTTCGGTGATTGTCAGATAATAATCGCTGTTACGGGTTGATTTTACGTCGAAAAAATAGGTTCTTTTTCCTGCCCTCACTGCTTTGGAGTAAATTTCTTCACGATCGTTTTCCATGCCTTCTTTTCTCTCGAATTCTTCCATGTTTATGTTATTTTGGTATAAATGAAATACAATAAATTAATAATTTTTGCGTTTCAAATGTAAGAAAAAAAGAGTATAGATGTAACATTTTTTTAATTTTTTTTAGCTTGAGGTTAGCTGAGGCCTGATATCCTAACTGTTAAATTACAAATTTAATGAAAATCTGTTTCAAGGGTTATGAATAAAAGCTTATCTTTGCGCTATTGTATGAGAGTTGGGGAAAGCTTTCGTACAGAAAAAAATAACGCCGGAATGGCAAGTAATAAATTGATTAAAAATGGAAATTGTAGTTAGCGGAATCAGACCCACAGGGAATTTGCATTTGGGGAATTATTTTGGAGCTGTAAAGAATTTTTTGCGTTTGCAGGATGAGTATAAATGTTTCTTTTTTATCGCAGATTGGCATTCCTTGACTACTCATCCGCATCCAGGCGATGTAACGGCAAATGTCCGTAAGATCCTGGCAGAATACTTGGCTTGTGGAATTGACCCTCAAAAAGCAGCTATATATATGCAGAGCGATGTGAAGGAGATATTGGAGCTTTATTTGTATTTGAATATGAATGCTTATCTGGGAGAACTGCAGCGGGTGACTTCATTCAAAGAGAAAGCAAGGAAACAGCCTGAGAATGTCAATGCCGGATTATTGACTTATCCGACCTTAATGGCCGCTGATATTTTAATTCATAGGGCTGACAAGGTGCCTGTAGGAAAGGATCAGGAACAGAATATGGAGATGGCGCGGAAATTTGCCCGCCGCTTTAACATGATGTATGAAGTGGACTTTTTCCCTGAACCGCAGTCATATTCTTTTGGAGGAGATGCCATAAAAGTGCCGGGATTGGATGGTTCCGGAAAAATGGGAAAATCAGAGGGAAATGCCATTTATTTGGTTGACGATGCTGCCACCATACGCAAAAAAGTGATGAAGGCTGTGACAGACAGTGGACCAACAGAATTCAATAGCGAAAAACCAGAGGCAATTGCCAATTTGTTTACCATGTTGAAAATTGTTTCTTCACCGGATACTTATGATTATTTCAATGAGAAATATAATGCCTGTGAAATCCGGTATGGCGATTTAAAGAAGCAGTTAGCAGAAGATATTGTTCAGTTTACTAATCCGGTCCGGGAAAAAATACTGGAGTTTTCGGCAGATGTTGCCTATATGGACCGGGTTGCCCGGGAAGGGGCTGAAAAAGCCCGCGAAAGTGCGGAAAAAACAATCAGGGAAGTACGGCAGATTATAGGGTTCAAATAAATTGAAACAGAAATAATTATGTTTGAATATATAAAAGGGGATTTAGCTGAAGTGTCTCCGGCATATGCGGTTGTGGAATGTTCCGGAATAGGATATTATATCAATATCTCTGTGAATACGTATTCACAGATTGCTTCAGCAAAAGAAGTCCTTTTATATCTGCATCAGATTGTTCGTGAAGATGCCCATTTGTTGTATGGTTTTTATACCAGGGAGGAGAGGACAGTTTTCCGCCAACTGATATCGGTGTCCGGAGTTGGGGCGAATACGGCAAGTGTGATGCTGAGTTCAATGACGGTGAATGAAATTGCGGGTGCAATTATGACCGAAAATGTGAATGCAATTAAAAGTGTCAAAGGTATTGGTTTAAAGACCGCCCAGCGGGTCATCATAGAACTGAAAGATAAAATCAGCGTGGCAGGATATGCCAGTGAAACATCTTTGGGGGCTGCTTCGGCGATCAAAGAAGAAGCATTGGCTGCTTTGGTGATGTTGGGATTTGTAAAAGGACAGGCTGCAAAAGTCTTGGATAAAATTATTGCGGGAGGAAATATAACGAGTGTTGAAGAATTGATTAAATTGGCACTCAAACAATTATAATTTCAAGAAAGGAAATTCCAGCAGGAATAACCCAAGCTGGTTTTTCTGCTGGAATTTATTTTGCAGTCTTCCAATGGCCCGGAGGACACTGTTTATGCGGTTATTTTACCGGGAGTGTAACCGAACCCTTTTATTTCCAATCCTTCCGGGTTTTATGATATAAGGGTGTATCCTGCAAACGAAACCAATACCCTTTACCAGCAAATGACAGACGGTCTTTATCAGGGGGGGCAGGACATGTTGAAAGTTGCTGCCAATTATACTTTAATAACCGCCTGAATCTCTGTTTATTCTATGATCTGACCGAGTTAAACCAGATAAGGCTGCGAATCGTATGAATATGCTATAAATTTTTGTAATTTAGGCTCGGTTTTCAGGGATATATTAAAGGCTGGCTGTATTTTTGAAACTGGGAATTGACGTATGAATGCAATTATAATAGAGGACGAGCCATTGGCCGCCAGTGAATTAGAACATATTTTAGGGGAGATCGCTCCTGGTATAAAAGTTATTGCCCGGCTGGAGTCGGTG
>URJC01000198.1 GCA_900548135.1 uncultured Odoribacter sp.
CGGGCCTCCGAACGGCTTTTCACCAAACGAACGTTGGCAGCACCGGCCCCTCCCCGCAACTTAAATACCTTGGGAAAACCACTCTTATCTATCCATTCCAATGCCTCCCGAAGCGTATAAAACACATACCCGGGAACCACTGGAGCACCTATAGCCTCCAATAAATACTGTTCGCCAATCTTATCATCAAAATGCCAATTCGTCTCATAATCCGGAAAAACCCGAATCCCCATCTTTTCCACTGCATTCAAAAGAGGACGTGCCATCAGCATATCCCTGTAATCATGGTGGGCAAAATGCCACATAAATACATTACAACCTTTTAGCTGATCGATTATATCATAACGATAAGCATCCACCAGTTGATACGAAATTCCATGCTCCTGACAATATTTTATCCATGTATCGCTAAATGAACCTTGTTTATGACAAATACCTACTTTCATAACAGCACCTTAAACAAACTAAACATTTTTCAAATAATCTTCCCAACCCGGCGAAGGTTTCGTTTTGACAGCATAGGTTTTCAAATCCTCCAGGCTTATCCGCTTTCCATTCCAATAAACACAATTCTCATCATCCTTTATCTGTTCTATGGCCGAACGCAACAAATAAATTTTCTCCACATCAAAGCCCATCAGCGTTCCCATACAAACATCATTCAGGCACCCCGAATCCGTGAAACTGACAATCCCCAGCGGTAACGGCTCCGGCTCCAAAGGTCCGTTGCCTTGTCCTCCGATAATTCCATCACACAAAGACCAAATCTCCCTTTGAGGTACATCAGCTAATATTCCGTCTGCACGACCGTATTTAATAATCAGATTCAAATCCATCACCATTCGCCAGCACGTGTCGTTTCCATACCATCCGGCAGCCCGCTGATGCACTTTCCCAGGTCTGGACAAACGCCAGAACAAAGAAGAAAACTTCTGGTAAAAGCGATACCTACTTTTCTTCTGATTCCGGTTTGCCATATCAGAAAAAACCTCACTCCATCGTCTCAAAAAACTACCACCCGGATAACAGTCGCCCCCAAACTTCGTTCCTCCGATACGGTGATGCGGAAGATAATCCTTGTCTCCGTTTACCCCCACAAAATTCTTCAATGCCCCCGTGATTCCTGTCTTCTGATGGGTCTTCACTTTAGGTAAGGAAAGTACAACATCCGCTTCAAACAAATCTTTTATAATACAATACCGATGACGTCCTTTCTGATGCTCTTTCTTTAATCTTTCGGGAGGATAACAAGTAATCCTGAAATTACCGTCCTGGGTCACATCTTCCAAAAAACTGCGGGTTCCCACATCAAAAATCAAATAATCGGACAAAGGTCTGCACTCCTCTTCCCCATCATTCCTTTCAGGATCGAAAATTTTCCGTCTGAAATCCTTGACAAGAACTGGTGTTTCGTACCTTGCTGCCAAACTGTCTATCGCAGACAAAAAAGCCTCCGAATGCATCCGTTTCCAATCACATCCCTGTATCGGAGCATCACCGAGCACGACAGAAGCAACACTCTGTTTCAGCACAACCTCCAATACCCCCAATACAAAATTGTCATGCGTCCTCAAACAAACTTCATCCCCCTCGCGAACAGAATGCCTCACCCAATTAGGTTTCAAAAAAATTTTCTTCCCTTTCAAACCCTGCAAAAACTCCATACCCACAAGGTCGCCAATCATATCTCTTAACCGCTCTCCATCCTGATACACTGTTTCCAAAATAGGAAGAGTACGTTCCTGCTCACCCTCAAAACAAGATGCAATTCTTACTGTATTAATCATGCTATCACTCATTTATTCACAACCTCATTTCCCGACACATTCACTTAATAATACTTCCCAACGCGCAATAATATTATCCGGCAGATAACGGGTCACATCTTGTAATGCCCCCTCCGACAACATATTTCTTAACTCTTCGTCCTGCATAACTTTGTGAAGGGCAAAAGCCATTTTTTGTACATTCTGATTTTCTACCAAAATACCGCTATAACCTTCTGTTATCATTTCTGCCGGTCCTGTCACGCAATCAAAACTAACACAAGCACATCCCTGTGACATTGCCTCCAACAAACAATTAGGCATCCCCTCATACTTGGAAGCCAATACAAAAACTGCACTCTTATACATTAATTCACACACATCCTTACGAAACCCCAACAACCGAACAGAATCAGTTACTCCATATCGTTCTACAACAGATTTCAAACACTCAAAATTTTTCTCATTCCCACCTCCTGCAATCACCAACTGCCAGTCAGGATGTTCCTTCACCAAACCTTTCCAAATCTCTATCAATATTCCAAATCCTTTATCTTCCCATCTATCCACAGAACCAACAGTCAAAACAATTTTCTCCTTCAATGTCCGATCATAGCGTAAAGGAAAATCCAAAGGATTTGGCATAACTGTTTTTCGAGGTAATCTCTTTCCCAAATAACGGTAATCATACTGAGTCTGAACAGTCACACAAGCAGCTAAACGATTGACATATAAACGTCTGAATCTAGCCAACCAAGATTGTCTGATATCAAAAGTTGTCCGTTCTGATACAACAACAGGAATCCCCAACCCCAGAGTCGCCAAAAGCACCTTTGCATTTAAGGTATACATAAAAGAAATTATCACTTCCGGCTTTACCCTTTTGGCAATCTCCCTTATCAAGGAATACAACGCAAAAAAACGAAATAAACGCGAACGCCTTGCATAATTACTCGGATACAAGGGTATGATATGCACATCTGAACATAACGGATAAGCAAAAGGTCTATCAGTATTAGTCGCTAAATATATTTCATGATTTCTTTCTGCCAATTTATTGCATAATATAGCCATAACCCTCTCCGCACCTCCGGATTCCATACTGGAAATAAATAACAATATCCTCATTTCAAGACATTAAACTTTTTGAACTTAGAAAAAAATATTAAAATATACTCCTTGACTTTTATCCTCTCTTCCCTCTTCATCCCTATCCTAAATATAATTGTGACACAAACCATTCCGCCCCACAACTCTCGAAGCAAAACACGTAAATACAACGGATAATCCTTTGTCACATATAATACAGGAAGAATTAAAAAAAATATAAAAAAGGCAGTCACAAATACAACAAGCAAAACTTCACTTATAAAAGATTTAACAGGAAAATTTATAGTATCCTTTAATATGAATAATAAAATAAAAATATAAATAAAATAAGTCCCTATATAAACAAGAAAAACAGAAGGAGGTGTTCCGCCTAAACGCAATATCATATAAACAAAGGGAATGCTAAGTAACGAAAACGTTCCGGTTATCAGTTGATATCTTTTCATTTTTCCACTGGCATGAATCGCAGAATGCAATGGTACATGTAATATCCATAATAAAGTTTGAATTAAAATTAAGCGGACAAAAACAATAGAATAATCAGGAATTTGTTTCAACCAAATTTTCAGTAAAAACTCCGTTTCCAATAAAACAGGCACAATCAAAATCAACAATAAGAAAAAAGAAAACTTTGCACCCCAAAAAACATACCGATACATATTTTCTCGTCTCTCCTGCGCATAATTCTGGACTATCTGCGGATTTATCGCCATAGTAAAATTGGTCGCAAATCCCATTATAGCACTCTGTATCTGAACGGCAATCGCCCGGGAAGCATTCACCGCAGGACCAAAAAACATATTCAACAACATATTCACCCCCTGCGTCGTCATGACAAAAGCAAAATTCCCGTACATATTCCATCCCGCAAACGCTCCCATTTCACGGAACAGCACCTTATCCCAATAAAATTTATAATGACACTCTTCGAAGTTTTTCCTGCAATATAAAGAATAAATCGCTCTTACAATAAAAGCTACCGCCAACAATAACGCACCGTATACAATCAGTTTGTCCCCGCCGCAAAATACAATGACAACGGCCACTCCCAACTTCAACAAACACTCTGCCACAGCAATATATGCAAACGCGCTCATCCGCTCATGGGCGATAATTACCGCATTATAAGGTGTACTGATAATCGTCACGGCCATAGCCAGCAAAGAAAACTGAAACACCCAATGAGCAGCCGTCAAACGGTCGTCGGGAATAACCAATTTATGATTGATGAACCACAAACCGACAATTTCCGAAACCAACACAATCAAAACAGCAATCATCGCATTCAAGGTAATACTCATACTGAAAATCTCACTCAAACGTTTTTGATTGCCTAAGCCCATTTCATAATTCAGGAAACGTTGAGTTGCACTGGTAAACATCCCTGTCAAAAACGAGAACATCGCTACCACTCCTCCCACCACGTTATAAATCCCGTAATCCTCCACCCCCAAGGCATTCAGCACCACACGTGAGGTATAAAATGCCACTCCCATCGTCAGTAGCATCCGGATATATAAAAATCCTGTGTTTTTGGCTATGCGGCGGGTGTTTTCTGAGGACATAAAAATTTGAAATAAGATAAAATTAAAATTGATGCATTAAAGTATATAACTAGGATATTTAATCACTAATACTTACTCATAAATCACATTTACAATATCATCTTCCGCCTGTAATCACACTATCAAACGTGGCATATACCGCTTCAAAAATTTATACAGTAAAAAATCTATAATAAAAAAACAACTAACAAATAAACCAACAATAAGGTCCATCCGTTTTCCGATCAGTGTATACAAGATTTTCCCGTATATTGCAAAAATATGCCCCCTTCATTCTCCTTATATCTTTTCCTGCAAATTGTAACAACTCATTAACACGAATTTCTGTTAAACGACGAAGTATTGTATTAAATTTTTAATATTTAAAACATGACTAAATTATCATGTCGCTACCGGGAGAATCGAACTCCCGCTCCCGAACCATCGTAGCGGCGTTGCCTTAGGGGGTTTCCCCACCGGATTGGATACCGGTTCACGCCCGGTCTGTTACCCTACGCGCGTAGCAACCCACGGCGACGCCACCGGGAGACTCTTTTACGTCCAAGATGCTCAAAGAGCAGGCCGTTGAGTCAAGAAAATGTAACGGAACATAAGATTGGAAATAAGAAAATTATAAAATATTACAATTCAGAAAATAAACAAACACAAATAAAACGAACGTTTAAATTGTAATTACAAAAACAAACTGAAACAAGATAATGAATAAATGGAATGTATTAAAAATATGGAATTTATAGAATAAACAAAATGATAAGTAAGAAAGATAAAATGCCTATAATAAACGTTCGTTTTTTTTACAAAAACTTACTGCTTATCTCTTGTTAACAACCAGATGCAAAGGTAAACATTAATTTTTGAGCTTGCAAACCATTTTTTTAATTATCTGGACAAATATCTGTATAGTCAGCCCATTACATAAAAAATTCCGGAACCGTTTTATCC